>NZ_JBVJIJ010000019.1:0-116599 GCF_055586325.1 Dactylosporangium sp. NPDC051087
ACACCAAGCCCGCGCCCGCACCAGCCACTACCGCCGCCGCGGCCACACCATCCATCAACCAGCATCTACATAACGAACCTGGGCTGTCGTACTAGACCTGCTAGCACTGCTTGTCTATCTTTCTCTCTTGCAGGAAGCCGCAGCTCATGGTCAACCAAAGGTCTTAGTTCTAGATGATGTGCTGCAAAGCGTAGATGCCGTCGTCCGGATCGCAGTTGCAGAATACATCTTGGATCGATTCCGCGACTGGCAGCTAATCGTTACCTTCCACGACCGACTTTGGCGTGATCAATTTAGAGCCCTGTGTACCCAACGTGGGCACGGCATTGTCCTCCGAGATATCGCAAGATGGAGCTACGAAACTGGCCCGGTTCTGATTCAGGCGGGCGCTGACGCGAGCGTTGATCTGCGGACTGTGTTGGGATCGACATCGCCATCCCTTATCGCCGGGCAAGCTGGACTACTACTAGAAACACTGTCCGATTGGCTGAGCAAGTCGCTTGGAACCTCGGTGACGCGTAGGCCAGACGATAAATACACTCTGGGTGATACGTTTCCCGGAGTGCAAAAAGTGCTGACCAAGTACGGGATAGGGCCTGCGGTAACCCGCGTTCAAAGCTATTCAATTCTGCGAAATCTAGTTGGAGCGCATTACAATGAGTTCGCTCAAAATCTGGCTTTGAGTGAAGCGGTAGAATTCGCCAATTCGGTTTTGATTCTTTGGGAGCTAGGTTGGTGCCCACTATGTCGCACGACACTCCTTCGGTACGACGATCGGCTTTCGTGCCGTTGTGGAAACCTGGTTAGTTTCAAGCCGCCAGCTTGAGTTGATGACGGAGGTGTTGAGGCTATGCAGCAGGCGGGTTTGCTTGGCCTGGCTGTTGCAGTACGGTTAGGTCCGATGACGGTAGATGGTGACGCGAGCGAACTGCCCACGGATTGGTGGACAGCTGACGATTGTGCCCGCTTCCTAGGAGTCACGCGCAGCACGTGGGCCGCATACGTCGCGCGGCAGCAGGCACCTCAGCCTGAGCGGAAGTTCGGGCGGTCGCCCGTCTGGCGGCCTCAGTCCGTACGCGCGTGGGCGGAAGCTAGGCCCCGCCGTCCGACGGCATAGAGCTACTCGCCAGCGTTGACCAGCACGTAGAGCAGTGCAACTAACGTTGTCCCGGTGACGATGTCTCGCTTGTCGATCAAGCGTCGGAGGTCGTCCAGCGATACCCATTCCACGCGCTCGGACTCGAATCCGTCAACTGGCGGGCCGATGTACTTGGCCGAGTCGGCGCGGAAGATGTGGTGTTCGGAGTTCATCAGCCCGGGTGTGGGCTGCGTGTAGATGAGCGGGCGCAGCGGTCCGGGTCTCCAGCCGGTTTCTTCCTCGACCTCGCGTGCGGCTGCGACGGCTGGTTCGTCGTTGCCGATGGCGCCGACTGGGATCTCGTAGGTCCAGGTGTCGGTGATGAACCGGTGGCGCCACAACAGGAGCACCTTGCCGTCGACGACGACGACGGCGCCGGCGCCGGGGGCGCTGCGGATAAGTCGATGGTCGAGGTGCCTGCCGTCGGGTAGCTCGACGTCGGCGGCCAGCACGTGGACCCACTGGTCTTGGTAGAGCGTGCGTTCGGAGTTGACCTGCCAGCGCATTAGAACCCCCTCAGCTGGGCGTCGGTGTCGGCCCGGTCGAGAAACTCCGCCACCGTTGGCACCCTAGCGTGTGGCCTGAGGACGGTTGTCACCTGCGCGACGCGGTCACGGATGCGGCCGGACTCCATGCCCTCTGCGTAGTCGAGCATCTGCCCGCCGACCGCCACGGCCTGGTCGACGTCGCCGCGCTGAGCGACGATCAGCGCGAGGCCGGCGAAGCGGTGGACGCGGCCGCGTAGGTGCGTTCCGCCGGCTGTCCGGACAGACTCCTCGGCGTACGTCTGTGCGGCGCTGAGGTCACCCAGGCGCCGTAGCGCCTCGGCCACCTGCGTCTCGATGAGGCCCGGCTGTACGTAGGACGCTTCGGCGGGTTCGTCGGTCGGCTTGATGCGGCCCGCTGTCCACTCCGACTCGGCCATGTGCCGCTGGCAGTCGGCGCCCTGCCCCATCCGCGCGTACGCCTTACCCGCCAGGGAGTGCAGATCGGCCGCCAGGGCGTGGCTGAGATGCCCCCGCGCCGCGCGCAACGCCGACTCGGCGTACTGCACGACGAGCCGCGGTTGGTTGTTGTGCAGCGCGTGCGTGCTCATCAGCGCTACGACGTAGGCGCCGAATGCCTTGTCACCACTGGCTTTCGCCATGCGGAGGGCGCCGAAGAGGTACTTCTGGGCAAGGCCCTGCTGGTCGGCGTCGTACGCGCACACGCCGGCAAGCGCCGCCAGTCCGCCAGCCGCGCGGAGCAGCTCGCGGCCGGTGCGGTTGTCGTAGGCGTTGCGCAGCAACGGTGCCGCGTGCTCGTTGAGGGCCGCCACGAGGCGCGGCCGGACCGGCACGCCGCCGACCCGCCGGTACATCTCCTGATAGCGGGCGCGCAGCTGGCGCAGGCGCTGCACGTCGGCGGCGCCGACCTGGGCGTGACCGTCGCGCGAGACGTCCAGATCGTCCGGCGGGTTCTCCCACTCCCAGACCGGCGCGATCGCATCCGTGCCGGTGGCCGGCGGGCCGCCGGCCTTGTCCCGCTGGTCGCCGCGCCAGAGCGCCGACGCGCGCTCGACCGCCTGCGCGAGGGGCATCCCAACAGGTGCGGACTTCCGGCGCTCCATGCCGATGTCGGCCAGCGTGACGGGCGCGTTCAGTGCTTGACCGATGACGCGGCAGATCAGCTCGGGACCTGGGTCGCGCGGCACGCCGCCGTCGCGGATCCAGCGGGCGACGGACGCGTGGTCGTACCGGAGCGCATGGGCGGCGCCGAGCAGGTTGACGCGGCGCGCGAGACCCGCGTTCGAGAGGCCGGCGCGCTCGATGAGCGCTGCGAGCAGGAGATTCGCTTCGGCCATGCTCCGGAGCGTAGGGAATTCGTGACGCTCAGGGAACCCCGTCGATCGATTCACACAGGGTGTGAGACGAGTGCCACGTCGCGCGCGGCTCACACCCTGTCGACCAGGTCGCCGCTGCGGTTCTCTTGTGGCAGGCGCTGATCGACCGGGCGCCAATCGATCAAGTCCCAGCTCAATGGCACGCCACGCGGTTGCGAATACAGCACTGGCGCTGTACGGTCGCAATCACGAATACAGCACTGGTGCTGTATTCGACTCGACCGGCAGACGCCGGCACGATCTGGAGGTTCTGGAGTGATCACACAGACGGAGCGGGGCGCCGACGTCCTGCCGATGCCCACGCTGACCGGCCTCGCGGCGTTCTTCGGCCCCGGGCACGTCCTGGCCGACGTCGCCGCGCGGCACTGCGACGCGCACCGGACGCCGTTCACGCGGGGCGTGGCGTGCGGCGCCTGCTGGGAGCTGGCGATCCGCGACGACGAGCGGTTCGCGGTCGAGTGCGACCTGCCCCGCGAGCTGGAGACCGACCCGGACTACATCGACGAGATCGCCGTCGACCTCGCGTGCAGCGGCCAGCGGGTGACGCTGACGCCGGCCGAGGCGGTCGTCGCGGTCAACCGCCTGCGGAGCCGCTCGGTGAGCCTCTCCCGCATCGCCCTCCGCCTGCACCTGTCGTACGGCGCGGTGGTCCGGATCGTCCGCGAGACGCGCAACGAGGTGGCGGCATGACCACGAAGACCTACAGCGCCCGCGAACGCGGCCCGGTGACGCTCGACATCCGCGTGAACGTCGGCAGCATCCGCGTGATCGTGGAGGACCGCAACTACGCCGAAGTGTTCCTGACCTGCCACAACGGCAACGCCACCGCCACCAACGCGATCGAGCAGACCGAGATCGAGGAGTACGACGACCACCTGATCGTTCGGGTGCCGAACCTGGAACCGACCACGGTCCGGCAGCACTTCGACGGCGTCACGCAGGTGGTCGGACACAACGTCGGCGTGGTCGTCGGCGTCGTCTACGGCAGCATCGTGACCGGCGCCGGCGGCGCGGTCATCGGCGGCATGACGACCAACGGTGTCAGCCCGGCTGTCGACATCGCGGTACGGCTGCCGCTGGGTAGCTCGCTGATCACCGAGACCATCAGCGCGTCCGTGGATGCTTCAGGCGGCTTGCTCCGCGCGGTCACCGAGAGCGTGTCCGGCTCGGTCCACCTCGACTCCGTCGCCTCGCCGGACCTGTCCACCGTCTCCGGCGCCATCACCATCGACCACCTCATCGGCGACGGCTACGCCAAGACCACCTCCGGCGCCATCACCGCCACCGCGACCGACCGGTGCCACCTGCGCGCCGAGTCCGTCTCCGGCTCCATCCGGGTGACCGGCCCGATCAAGCTCAGCGCGCACACCGTCTCCGGCCGCGTCACCACATCCTGAAAGGAGCCCCACCGATGACCACCGCGACCGCCCCCAGCGCCTACCCGCCGCCGATCGAGGCGCTCATGCCGCAGGCCCGCACCCTCGCCGACCAGACCGGCGACGTCCCCTCCCGCAACGCGCTGATGAAGGAGTTCCGCATCGGCGCCCCGAAGGCCAACGCCATCCGCGAAGCGCTCACGGCCGAGCGTGCCGAGGCCGATGAGATGCCCCCGGCCCGCGCGCTGCACATCGTGCCGGACCTGGAGCCGGACACCGATGCCCCCGAGCCCGCCGCGTCGCCGGTCGCCGAGGTGATCGAGGCGGCGCCGCTGGCCACGGGTGACGGACACCCGGACACCAACATCAACCCGCCGCCCGCGCTGCACACCGTCCCGGCCGCGCCGACCGCCGAGGCACCCGCCCGGCGCAAGCCGCGCTCCTGGCCCGTCTGGGTGCTCGCCCTGCCCGCGTTCGTCGCGATCTGGTCCGGGTGGGTCGGCCTCGGCGAACTGACCGGGTTCGGCGTCATCCACCCGCTCCCGGGCATCGCCGACGGGTTCAGCATCAACACCGCGATCACCCTCCCGATCGGCGTCGAGGCCTACGCCGCGTACGCCCTCGCGGTCTGGCTGTCCGACGCCTACGGCCCGGCCGTGCGCCGGTTCGCCCGCTGGTCCGCGATCGGCTCCCTGGCGTTCGGGTGCGCCGGACAGGTCGCGTACCACCTGCTCAGCGCCGCCGGAGTCACCGCCGCGCCGTGGTGGATCACCACCGCCGTTGCCTGCCTGCCCGTCGCCGTCCTCGGCATGGGCGCCGCCCTCGCGCACCTGATCCACGCCAACCGCGACTAGCTCCGCCCGGTGCGCGGCCTCCGTGGCCTAGGAACCCTCGGCCGCGCACCGGTCCCCATCCCTCCATCAGGAGTCAGGAGACCCCCATCATGGCAACCCCCACCGACGCCGGCACCCTCGCCGCTGTCTTCGCTGCCCTGTACGCCGCGCACCAGGTCGCCGACCACTGGGTGCAGACGCAGCACCAGGCCGACCACAAGGCCGACGCCGGGTGGCGGGGGCATCTCGCCTGCGCCGGCCACGTGGCCACGTACACGCTGACCGCCGTCGTCGCCCTGGTCGCGGTGCTCGCGGTCACCGGCGCCGAGCTCCACATCGGCTGGACCGCCGCCGGGCTCACCGTCTCGGCGGTCACGCACCACATCGCCGACCGGCGGGCGCCGCTGCGCCGCATGGCCGACGCGCTCAAGAAGTCCCCGGTGTGGATGGAGCGTGGTGGCGGGCTGTACGCCCTCGACCAGTCCTGGCACGTCGGCTGGCTGTTCATCGCCGCGCTGCTCATCAGCGCCTGACGCACCACCACCAGCTCCGCCAGGCGCGCGGCCTCCGTGGCCTAGGAACCCTCGGCCGCGCACCGGTCCCCGTCCCTCCATCAGAGGTCAGGAGATCTCCAGCATGACGAGCAACGACCCGGACCGCGAGCACCCGAACGGGTTCGACTGGTCCAAGTACGAGTCCGAGGTTGCCGACGTCGCCGACGTGGTCGACCTCGGCGCCGCCCGCGCCCGCCGCGACGGCACCGGAGCCGACAGCCACTTCGACGTCGCTCTGGACGACGAGCCGCAGCGCGGTGGGGTGCTGGTCGACGCGCCGCCGGCCGACCGCAAGGGTCGCCGCCCGATCATCCCAACCCGGTTGCTGGGCTGGCAGAACTTCAAGGCCACCGTCCGCGACATCGCCGAGGACGCGTTGCACCGCGCGGGCTACCACGCCGTCCGGGCGCCCTGGTACGCGGCGCAGGCGGGGTTCTGGGCCACCGTCGGTGTGTTCAAGCTGGTCGGCCGCCAGTTGCGGTGGTGGTGGCTGTCGGAGCAGTACGGACTCCGGCAGGCCGCCGCCGACGCCAACGACCCGGCGACCTGGTACAAGCTGCACCGCGAGGTCAAGGCCACTCGCGCATGGCGCGGCATCGTCCTGGCCGCCGAGACCGCCGCGCTCGCCATCGGCGGCCCGATCGCGTACGCCATGGCCCCGTGGTGGGTAACCGGCCTCGCCGCCGCCGGGCTGGTCTGCGGGCTGGCCCGGATCGGCCGCCCGCAGGACAAGCCGATCCTCCGCCCCGCCGTGGTCGCCGGACGATACCGGCGGGTCAACCCCGACATCGTCCTGCGCGCCTACTACGCCGCCGGGCTCGGCCACCCGGACAAGCCCAACCAGCAGGTCACCTTCGGTTCCACGATGTCCCGCGACACGACCGGCACTGGGTCGCAGGTGGTCATCGACCTGCCGTACGGCAAGACGTGGGAGCACGTCCTCAACGCCAAGGGCGCCATCGCCTCCGGCCTCGACGTGTCCGTCAACCAGGTGTTCCTCACCCGCGACCCGTCCAGCCACCGGCGGCATGTGCTGTTCGTCGCCGACCGTGACCCCCTCGCCATCCCGGCCGGGCGTACGCCGCTACTGGACGGCAAGGTCCGCGACATCTGGACCGAGGCGCCGTTCGGCCTCGATGAGCGCGGCCGGAAGGTCGGGCTGCTGCTCATGTGGGTGTCGGTGATGGTCGGCGCGCAGCCCCGCAAGGGTAAGACGTTCGCCACCCGCCTCCTGGCGCTGTTCGCGGCGCTGGACCCGTACGTGCGGCTCATCGTGGTCGACGGCAAGATGTCGCCGGACTGGGACAAGTTCCGCCTCGTGGCGCACCGCATGGTGTTCGGCACCGTCCCGAACAGCCGCGACAACGACCCGGTCGAGCACCTCCTGGAGGTGCTCCGCGAGGTCAAGGCTCACATCCAGGAGGTCAACGACTTCCTCTCCTCCCTGTCCACGGCCGAGTGCCCCGAGGGGAAGATCACCCGGGAGCTGTCGCGGAAGTACCCGCAGCTGCGGGTGTGGATGCTCGTGATGGAGGAGTTCCAGGCGTACTACGAGCTGGACAGCCAGGAGCAGAACAAGGAGATCGCCGCCCTGCTGTCGTACATCATGGCCGTCGGTCCGTCGGCGGGCGTGATCCTGCTGTCCAGCAGCCAGAAGCCCTCCGGCGTCGGCGCCGGTGACGTCGGCCGGCTGTTCAACCGGTACCGCGACAACCACGCGGTGCGGTTCGCGCTCAAGTGCGGCAACCGCGTCGTGTCCGAGGCGGTCCTGGGCGGTGAGGCGTACAGCGAGGGCTACGACGCGTCCGCGCTGCCCAACGGGCCGCAGTACCGAGGCGTCGGCTACATGTACGGCGCCAGCGACGACACGCCGACCGTGCGGACGTACCTCGCCGACCACACCGACGCGGAGAAGATCCTCACCGCCGCGCGCAAGCACCGCGAAGCGGTCGGCACGCTGTCCGGCGCCGCAATCGGCGAGCACACGACGCGGGACATGCGAGACACCCTCGCCGACGTCCGGTCGGTGTTCCTGGCAGGGGAGAACGGCCTGCACTGGGCGACCATCGCCGCCCGGCTGGCCGACGCGCTGCCGGAGCACTACTCCGACATCACCGCCGACGCGATCTCCGCGCAACTGCGTGATCGTGTACCGAGCGTGAACGTCAAGGTGCGCGGCGAGGTGCTCAAGGGCGCCCGCGTGTCCGATGTGGACACCGCGATCCAGCGTCGCAAGAGCGCCTGACCGGTAGCGGCGGCGCCGCTACCCGGTAGCGCCGCCGCTACCCACCCCGCTACCACACTGGCCAGCCGCTACCCACCGAGGTAGCGGGTAGCGCCAGCAGCCCTTTCGCGCCCAAAACAGCCCGTGGAGGCTCTCGCATGTCCGCGCTCGCCGCTACCGCTACCGGCCAACCGGCCGCCGCAGCGCTGCTGTTTCTCGTTCTCATCGTCGTCACGTTCGGTTACGTCCTGGCGTGCTGGCTCTGGCCGTTCGTGGCCTGCCGCCGCTGCAAGGGCACCGGCAAGCGCCGCGCCCTGTTCGGCGGTCGCGCCTTCGGCATCTGCCGTCGCTGCGACGGCACCGGCCGCCAGCTCCGCCCCGGCCGCCGCGCCATCAACTACCTCCGCACCGTCCGCGCCAACGACCACAACCGCACCGGCGGCAAGCGATGACCCGCCTCGCGCGGCTCGGCCGCGCCGCAGGAGTCGGCGCGCTGCGGCACACCGACTGGTGCGCCGGTGGCCACCGCTGCAACCTCGGCGAGCACCGCGCCGACCCCCTCGTGGTCAGCGTTCCCGGCCTCGGTCGGGCGCTGCTCACCCGCGTCCGCGCCGCCGACGGCCGGGAGCACGCGGAGGTGACCCTCACGGTCGCGCTCGCCGCCGCTGAGCCGTACGCGCGGCAGCAGCTGCTCCTCCTGACCACCGACCTCACGCGCGTGCTGGAGCGGGCGACCCGCGCCAGCACACGACCCAAGAGAGGCATCCGCAATGGCTGACTCACAAGCGTTGCTGCGCAACGCGATCGACTACATCGGGCGCGGCTGGCCGGTCTTCCTGCTCGGCCGCAGCAAGCGCCCACTCGCCAACTGCGACGGCTGCCGGACCGCCGGGCCGAAGCACGACCGCGACGCCTGCCCCTGCATGTTCTGCCACGGCCTGTACGCCGCGACGCTCGACCCGCAGCGCGTCACCGCGATGTTCGCCGCGCAGCCCGACGGGCTGCTCGCGGTCCGCACCGGCGCGGTCGCCGGTCTGGTCGTGGTCGACATCGACCCGGGCCACGGCGGCGCCCTCGACGCGGCGCTCATGCCCGAAACGGCCTGTGTGGTCACGGGAAGCGGCGGGTGGCACCTGTACTACCGCCACCCGGGAACGGCCGTCCTGAACAGTCAGGGACGCCTCGGCGAGGGAATCGACGTACGGGGCGACGGCGGGTACGTCGTGGCGCCGCCGTCGATCCACCCGCGCACCGGCCGTCCGTACCGCTGGGTCGGCGACCGGCCGGTGGTTGAGATGCCCCCGGCCCTCGTCACGGCCTGCCGACCGGCGTCGGCCGTCGAGGCGTCGGCGAGCACGACCAGGGCGACGAGCTCGACGCCGGCCGGGGGCATCTCATCACCCGACGCGCTGCTGCGCTCCCTGCTCGACACCATCCGCCGCGCGCCGAAGGGCCGCCGCCGCGCCACGCTCTACGGCTCCGCCCGGGGCGTCGCTCGGATGGTCGCGGCCAACGCCATCAGCACCCGCGACGCGCTGAACGCCTTGTACGACGCCGGAATCAGCGCCGGACAGACCGACCGCGAGACCCGCGCCGCCATCGCCGGCGGCTTCCGAGACGAAGGAGTGGCAGCGTGACCACCGAACCCGTTGACGGCGCGGCGATCCTCGACCGCCTCCACGCCGCCATCACCCGCTACGTCGTGCTTCCCTCGCCCGAGGCGGTCGACGCCGTCGTGCTGTGGATCGCCGCGACGCACGCCATGCCGGCATGGGCGCACGCGCCCCGGCTCGTGATCCGCGCACCGGAGAAGCGCTGCGGCAAGTCGCGGCTCCTCGACGTCGTGGAGGGCACCAGCTGCAACCCGCTCATCACAGTCAACGCCTCACCGGCCGCCGTCTACCGCGCCATCGGTACCGACGAGCCGCCCACGCTCCTGGTGGACGAGGCCGACACCATCTTCGGCGGCAAGAACGCCGAGGCGAACGAGGATCTCCGGGGGCTGCTCAACGCCGGACACCAGCGCAACCGGCCCGCGATCCGCTGGGACAGCAACGCGCACCGGCTGGAGAAGATCCCCACGTTCGCCATGGCCGCGCTCGCCGGGATCGGCGCGATGCCCGACACCATCGAAGACCGCGCCGTGGTCGTGCGGATGCGCCGGCGGATGGCGGGCGAATCCGTGGCGCCGTACCGCCACCGCCGCGACGGGCCGGTGCTGCGCAAGGTGGCCGTCGAGCTGTTCCAGTGGCTCCGGGGGCATCTCGACACCCTCGAAGGCGCAGAGCCCGACATGCCGCTCGAAGACCGCGCCGCCGACACGTGGGAACCGCTGATCGCCGTTGCCGACCTCGCAGACGGCAGCTGGCCCGCGCGCGGCCGGGCCGCCGCGACCGTCCTCACCGCCGAGGCGGAAGACACCGGCCACGTCTCGACCCGCGTGCGACTGCTCGCCGACATCCGGACCGCGTTCACGACGCTCGGCGACCCGGGCGCCGCGACCACGGCCGAGCTGCTCGCCGCGCTCAACGACGACCCGGAAGGCCCCTGGCAGGGGTTCGGACCGGCCGGGATGACCGGCAAGCGCCTCGGCGACCTGCTGCGAGAGTTCGGCATCAGCTCGGCCACCATCCGGTTCCCCGTCGGGCAGGCCAAGGGTTACCACCGCGAGGCGTTCACGGACGCGTGGAAGCGCTACTGCCCAGACCGAACCGTCCCACCCGTACCAGAGTCGTCTTCGCAGGTCAGCGACGGTACGGATGCAGACCCCGGTACGGGTCAAGCCGTACCGGCCAAACCATCCGTACCGGCCGTGAGCAGCGAAAACGAGCCTGGGACGGATGGGACGGGTACCCCCGCCATCCGCCGCATCGGAGGTGTCGCGTGACCACCCTCGCCACCCGCAAAGCACTCTGGAAGATCCCCGAGGCGATGGAACAGCTCAGTATCAGCCGGACCGTCATCTACGAACAGATCCGCGCCGGCCGCCTCCGCACCGTGAAGCAGGGCCGCGCCCGGCTCGTGCCCGACAGCGCCATCGGCGAGTACGTCGCGCTGCTCGAACGGGAGGCAGCCTGATGACCGCACGACGTGGGCGGGGCGAGGGCGGCCTGTTCTGGGACGAGAAGCGGCAACGCTTCATCGCCGAGGTCACCGTCGGCTACACGCCGACAGGAAAGCGCATCGTGCGCCGGGGGAGCGGAAAGACCAAGACGGAAGCGCGCGCGAAGCTCAAGGAGGTGTTGCGCGACCACGAGGACGGTCTTGCGATCGCGCCGCAGAACGTGAACGTTGCCGACGCGGTGAAGGACTGGCTGGCCTACGGGCTGAATGGACGGTCGCCGCGCACCATTTCGAAGAACACGACCCTGTGCAAGGTCCACGTCATTCCCGCGCTCGGCGCCCGGAAGCTGCGGGACCTCAGCGCGACGGACGTTGACAAGTGGCTCGCCACGAAGGCCAAGACGCTCAGCACGCGCACGCTCGGCGAGGTGTATTCGTGCCTCAACCGGTCGATCAATCGGGCCATGGCGCGCGACAAGGTGAAGCGCAACGTAGTGGCGCTGTGCAGCCTGCCCACGGGGCAGGAAGGGCGCCCGTCGAAGTCACTGACCCGAGACCAGGCCAAGGCGGTCCTGAAGGCAGCAGAGGCGACGTTCCTGCACGCGTACGTCGTCCTGTCGCTGCTGACCGGCGCCCGCACGGAGGAGCTGCGCGCGCTCACGTGGGAACGCGTCGACCTGGTCGGCAAGCTCGACGTCGAGCCGATCGTGCCACCGTCCATCCAGGTGTGGCGGTCCGTCCGGGAAGGCGGAGACACGAAGACCAGGAAATCCCGCCGGACGCTTGCGCTCCCCGCGCTGTGCGTCCGGGCTCTGACCAGCCACAAGGCCGTCCAGGACAGCGCGCGAGAGAAGGCCGGCAACGACTGGCAGGAGACCGGCCTGGTCTTCACCAGTCAGGTCGGCACGGCGCTTGACGCGGCCAACGTCCGGCGGGCGTTCCGCCGGGTGCTCAAGCTCGCCGGGCTGAACCCGAAGGAGTGGACGCCGCGCGAGCTCCGCCACAGCTTCGTGTCGCTGCTGTCCGAAAGCGGCATGAGCCTCGAAGAGATCGCCGACCTGGTCGGTCACGCCGGCACGACCGTCACGGAGAAGGTCTACCGCCACCAGCTGCGCCCGGTACTGCTCGGCGGGGCGGTCGCAATGGACCAGATCTTCGCTGACGAGATGTCCCCGAAGGAGGACAAGCCGGAGGGATAGTCACGCAGTTAGTCATGCGGGGTAGGAAAGAGGCCGTTTCCGACTTGCGGAAACGGCCTCTGACCTGCGGTGGGCGATACTGGGATCGAACCAGTGACCTCTTCGGTGTGAACGAAGCGCGCTCCCGCTGCGCCAATCGCCCGCGACGTTTGTGCACTCTACCCGATCCGGACCGTCGTCCGCACCTCGGTACCCCCGTGTGTCGGGTCAGCGCAGGCGGGCGGGGTCGATCTCGCGGGCGGGGAAGCGGTTCAGGTATTCCTGTTCGAGTTCGGTGGTGCGGCGGGTGTGGGTGGCCAGGGCGTCGTCGGAGCCGTGGCGGAACGTGTCGTGGCGGGTGGTGTGCAGGCTGGACAGTTCCCGCACGAGGTCGTCGTCGGTCAGTGACGCCGGGGGTACACCTTGCTCCATACGGCGACGTGTACCCCCGGAACGCGGCGTCACACCAGGGTGAGGCTGAAGTCGTCCGCGTAGTAGGCGGGCTGGCCGTACCAGCCGTGGACGAAGACCGTCACCGAGGTGGTGGTGGCCGAGGTGGTGAAGGTGACGGTGAGCGGGGCGTAGGCGTTGCCGGTGCCCGGAGTCCAGGTGCTCGCGTTGACGCCGGTGCCGGTGGCGCCGATGTACACGTAGCTGCCGCGGACGTGGCCGGTGAGGCGGTACGTGCGGTTCGGCTGGACGGCGACGGTCTGCTGGCACTGTGCGGTGTCGCCGGCGGTGACGTCACCGGTCACGGCCCGGGTGCCGGAGTGGACCGGCGTGGTCACCACGGAGCAGCGGCTGCCGGTCCAGGGCGCGAGGGTCCCCGTCTCGAAGCCGCCGTTGGTCAGTACACCGGCGGGCGGCGAAGAAACAGAAGGAGACGCGGAAACAGAAGGCGACGTGGAAGCGGACGGCGACGCGGAAGCGGACCGGGACGCGGACGGCGAGGTCGACGGCAGCGTGCCCCACGGGACCTGCGACGAGCGGTAGTAGTTGATGTTCTGGACGGTCCAGCGCGGGCCCTGGGCGCCGAGGCGCACCTTGAACGTGTCCCAGTTGCGGGCGGACTGCGGCGACCACGCGAGCTCGGCGATGGCGGGCATGCGCGGGAAGGCCATGAACTCGATGTCGGCCAGGGTGCGCAGCGTCTCGCTCCACAGTGGAGCTTCGACGCCGAGGACGGACGCCGCCGGTACGCCGGGAAGGTAGGTGGCCGGGTCCCAGTTGTAGGCGGTCTGCACCTCGATGAGGCCGGCCCAGGAGAGGCCGAGCGGGGTGGCGTTGTTGTACTTCATGTCGAGGTAGGTCTTGTTCGCCGGGGACAGCAGGATCTTGTCGCCCTTGGCGGCGGCGGAGCTGAGGTCGGCGTCGGAGGTGCCGGTGCCCCAGAACTGCGCGACGCGGCCCGGGGTGTGGTCGGCCTGGCCGACCTGGTGCCAGCCCATGACGGTCTTGCCGAGCGCGCCGGCGAAGGGCTGGACGCGGTTCATGAACGTGCGGTAGTCGGCGTCGCTGGTGCTGTGCGCCTCGTCGCCGCCGAGGTGCAGGTACGGGCCGGGGGTCAGCGCCGCCAGCTCGCTCAGGACCTGCTGCACGAAGGTGTACGTGACCTCCTTGCTCACGCAGAAGGAGCTGAAGCCGACCTCGGTGCCGGTGTACAGCGCGGGGGCGACCCCGTTGCAGTTGAGCTCGGCGTAGGAGGCGAGCGCGGCGTTCGTGTGGCCGGGCATGTCGATCTCGGGCACGACGGTGATGTGCCGGGCGGCCGCGTAGGCGACGATGTCGGTGTACTGCGCCTTCGTGTAGTAGCCGCCGGCGCCGCCGCCGACCTGCGTGCTGCCGCCGACGCTCGTCAGCCGCGGCCACGCGTCGACGACGATGCGCCAGCCCTGGTCGTCGCTGAGGTGCAGGTGCAGGGTGTTCAGCTTGTACTGGGCGATCTCGTCGATGTAACGCTTGACGGTGTCGACGCCGAAGAAGTGCCGGGACACGTCGAGCATGGCGCCGCGGTAGGCGTAGCGCGGGTAGTCCACGATCCGCCCGCCGGCCACGGTCCACGGCCCGCTCTGCACGGTCTTCGCCTCGATGGTGGCCGGCAGCAGCTGCCGCAGCGTCTGCACGCCGTGGAAGAGGCCGGCCGCGGTCTGCGCGCGGATCGTCAGCAGCGACGCGGTCACGTCGAGCTGGTAGCCCTCGGCGCCGACGCTCGCGTCCGCGCCGGACAGCAGCAGCGCGATGCCGCTGGCGGGGGTGCCGCTGCCCGTGGTCACCGGCAGCGCGTAGCCGGTCGAGGGGCGCAGCACGGCGGCGAGAGCGTTGCCGACGTCCAGGGACTGGCTCTGGATGCCGGTGCTCGCGGTGATGGTGAACGTGACACCGTTCGCCGCCTGGACCGACACCGGCGCGGGCACCACGTCCTGGAGGTTCACCACGGCTGCGTCAGCCGGCGGGGCCGCAACGGTCCAGACGACCCCGGCGGTGGCGGTGGCCAGGGCGAGCGCTGTTGCGAGCAGAGCGGGACGGTGCACGGCGTCCTCCAGCGAAACTCATTGTAAAGTTTCCTGTTAATTGATGGCCTCCACTGCCGACCTGTCAAGGGCGAGTCACCGCAAGAGTCCCGCGAGCAGGTCGGCCCCGAGCGCCGCGGTGGCCGCCATGTCGAGGCTGTGCCGCACGTACCGGCCGCGCCGCGTCGTGCGCAGCAGGCCTGCCCGCTTCAGTACCGCGAGATGCCGCGACACCTCGGGCGGCGTGAGATGCCACGCCTCGGCCAGCTCCCCGGTGGTGTGCGGCCCGCGGGCCAGGGTCCGGCACAGCCGCTGCCGCACCGGATGCGCGAACGCGTCGAGCCGGTGCCGCACGAGATCCATCGGCACCGGCCGCCCGTCGTGCCGGTCCGCCGCCGGGTACTGCACCACCGGCCGCCACCCGCGCGCGTGGACGGTGAGCAGGTGGGGCCGCCCGTGCACCGACGGGATGAACGTGACGCCGTCGCCGCCGCTCGTCGAGCTGTCCTGCAGCTTGTCGAGCCGGATCCGGCCGCCGGCCAGGGTGATCGCGGGCGAGATCGCCGCGAGCGCCGCCTCCAGGCCGTGCCGGGCGTACAGGTCGGCCTTGTGCCGCGCGTCGGCGGCGAGCTGGTGCTCGACCCGCCGCCACGCCTCGTCGAAGAACGCCGCCGCGCACGCCTCCAGCAGCTCGCGGACGGCGGTGCGCACCGCGGCCGGGTCGTCGATCAGCCGCTCCGCGAACGCGGCCTGCCGCGGCCCCCGGGCGAGTGCCAGCTCGAGGGCCCGGTCGAGGTCCAGGGTCATGCGCGGCGAACCGCACGTCATGACGAGCGCGGCGGCGACATACGTCTCGTCGGGGATCGCGTCGACGGCGTCGAGCTCCTCCTCCAGGGTCGGCCGCGGCCGGCCCGGCACGAGGAAGTCCGCGCGCGACGACCGCCACAGGAACTCGGCCTCCAGCAGCCGGTCGGCGAGCTCCGGCCGCAACCCGGCGAGCGTCGCACCCGCCCACGCCTGCAGCGCCGGGTGATGGGCCGGCTCCGCGAGCACGTGCAGCATCGACGTCAGCTCGGCCAGGGGCGACGGCGCGAACACGCACCGCTGCGCCGGCATGCCCGTGATGTCGATCGTCAGCGCCACGCCCTCCATCGTGCCAGCGCCCGCCGCGCGCATGGTGCCCGCTTGACGGGTCACGTCAATCGGCGTGACCCCGCCGCCCCGGGCGCCGCACCGTGACCGGCATGCGATTCGGTCCCCGCTACGCGGCCGCCCTCGCCGCCGACGCGATCGGCGCGGGTCTCCTGCGTCCATTTCTCGTGGTGTACGGCCTGAGCGTCCTCAACCTGCCGGCGGCCGCCACCGGTCTCGCCCTGTCGGCCGGTCTCCTCGCCGGTCTGCTCGCCGTGCCGCTCACCGGCCGCTGGATCGACGCCGGCGGCCGGCGGACCTTCCCGGTCGCCGCGACCCTGCTCGTCCGGCTCGCGGGCGTCGCCGTCCTGCTCACCGCCGACGGCCTCGCCGCGTTCGCCGCCGCGTCGCTCCTGCTCGGCATCGGCAACCAGGTCTGGCCCGCCGCGCACGCCGCCCTGGTCGCCACCCTCACCGCCCCGGCACCCGCCGACGCCCCGCTGGCCGCCGCCCGCTCCCTGCGCAACGCGGGCCTCGGCGCGGGCGCCCTGCTCGCCGCCCTCGCCGTCACCGCCGGCCCCGACGCGCTGCGGCTCCTGGCCCTCGGCACCGCCGCCGGCTACGCGACCGCGGCCGCCCTGGTCCTCACCGTCCCGCTCCCGCCGACCGGCCCACCCCCGCGCCCCGCCGCCGCCCACGGCGACCGGGTGCCGGGCACGGCCGTGCTGGTGTGGGCGAACCTGCCGTTCGCGCTGTGCTTCGCCGTCCTGGAGGTCGCCGTCCCCGTCGTCCTCACCACCCACCTCGGCGCCTCCCCGGCCTGGTCCGCCGCCCTCTTCGCCGGCAACACCGTCCTGGTCGTCACGCTGCAGGTGTACCTCGTCGTCCGCCTCCGCCACCTCTCCCGCCGCACGGTCCTCGCCACCTCGGGCGTCGTGCTCGCCGCGTCGTACCTCGGCTTCTGGGCCAGCGGCACGGTGACCGCGGTCTGCGTCGTCACGGTCGCCTACACCCTCGGCGAGATCCTGTACGCGGGCAGCGGTACCGCACTGGTCACCGCCACCGCGCCGCCGCACCGCCTCGGCCAGGCGCTGTCCCGGTGGCAGCTGTCCACGGGCCTGGCCAACGCCGTAGCCCCCGCGCTGCTCCTGGCCCTGCTGGCCGCGTCACCAGCGCTGCTGTGGTCGGCCCTCGCCACGACGACCCTGCTGGCCGCGTTCGCCATCCACCGCTGGGCCCCACAACCCGCCGCCCTCACACCGGCGCACTGATGGGCGGGCGGCCCCACGCGAACTCCGCCCGCGCGCCTACGATCAGCGGTGCTGTTCGAAACAGATTTCAGTCAAGGTGCTTCAGGATTTTCGGGAACGTTCCATATGGGCCCAATTCCCCAAGAGTTGGAACGCCGTAGGTCTCGCCCTCGGTCATGCCTGCATCGAGCGGGATCCGGCCGGCTGGCATTTCCGTCAGAATCCCGAGCGTGATGTGGGGTCTGAAGAGATCCCCGCAGGCTCCTTTAGGGCGCAGGTTGAGCTCTTGAGCCGCACGCAGAACGACGTCGTGCGCATTCTGCAGAGCAGATGATCGCAGGACCTCGATTCCGACGCTGACGCCGCCCTCCGGCACGTAGGGATCACCCGGCGGGATGGAATTGAAGATCAGTCCGGCACGGATTGCTGGGATTCTCGGCGGCAGCGACCCGGCGCACATCTCACCCCAGCGCGCTGCGGCGTCCGGATCTCCGTCCACGTGCAGCAGGGTGACATGAGGAGGTGCCTCATTGCCGAGCGTCATCCTCGTCGTAGCGGACTCGCCGATGCGGATCGAATAGGCAACGGTGAGCTCGGCGACCGGCGGTTCGAGAATGAGAATTACCCCAAAAGCCATGCCCGATTGTAGCAGCCTTCCGCATTTTATGATCCTCGCCTTCTTCTGGTGGCACGCACCTCTGATCGGGCGACAACGGCGTCCGACAGGGCGCCGGCCTGATGCTTCGCGGCCACGTCCTGAGCGACGCTGTCCGTCAGCTCGATGGAGTCTGCCAGAACCGAGTTGCTGCACCGCAGAAGAAAGCTGTGAACGTATTTGTCAGGGGATGTGTACAGGTAGGCGGGTGCGTGAAATCCGCGCGCCATGTACGGATAGTGGAAGACGAAGAGTCGTTCGTCGAATCGATAGAACGCATGGGTCGGGTAGTGCGGAAACAGGCCGATGTAGAGCCTGCCCGGCTGGGCGGTGTCCTGGACGCGCAGTCTCCATGTGTTCAGTCTCGAGATCTCTGCCGCGAGCTCTTCCAATCCGCCGACCCAGGCCGTCTCTCCACCCACCTGCCCCGGTGCGCCCCGCGGTTCTTCGAGATAGCGCAGCCACATCGCGGGAGACCGGGGGTCGGACATGACGATCGTTACAGTTCCGCCTGCTTGCAGTATCCGTTCGAAGGCCAGGAAGTATTCCGGATCCTCTGTGAAGTTCAACTTCAACTTCAGAATTTCCACGTGCCGGGCGTTCGTGATCTCGGCCAGCCAGTCGAAGTGGACGGTCTGTGCGTAGACGCGCGAGAGTCCTGTCCTGCGGGAGTCGTCGACCAGACCGCTTTCGGTAACCGCGAATCTCACCGACTCCGGCAGTTCGGCGAGGGTCCGGCGCAGTCGCTGGGCCGTGGCGCGGTCACGAATTGACCCCACGGCGAAAGCGCCGAGGACCAGCAACGTGGCGCTTGAGATCATCTGTAGGGAGATGTCCTGTGTCAGGCCCAGAATTGATATTGCGCCTGCAATTCCGACGGTGATGATCCAGTCCGTGTACTCCAGGACCTTACCCGCCGCGTCTCTAATCCTGCGCATCTGTGAATCCCGCCTTCATCAATTTGAACGGGACCTTGCCTAATATGTTTTCAGCGCTTCCCCCGCTTCCGGTCGTTGTCGCTCGATCCGATAGGACGGATGTCTCGTGAAGATGTATGTATGGAACTGCTGGAGAGTCTCGATCTCGCGGGTGGCTTCCACGAACAGCTTGAGCGACTCGGCCTCCTTGTCCTGTCGGGCGGTGAGCGCTTCGTGGGTGATTCCTACGTTCGGCACCGAGTCGAAAGTCAGCGTGCAGTTTCCGCCCGACAGGCCGAAGACCTTGCGAAAAATAACTTCCGTCCGGGGCATGTGGAACTCGGATGTAATGACCAGAAGGTGCCGCAAGTTCCTCGGATCCGTGTGCAGCAGCCTGGCGAAGTAGGCATTGCCGACGGTGTCGTAAGAGGCGGTCTCGAACAAGATGGAGTCCGGGTGGATTCCCGCGTCGACCAGATACCGTGCGGAGGAAACCGACTCGAAGATCGGAAAGCCATACTTGTCCAATGGCGGCGGCTTGTGTTTGGTGCCGGCGCTCAACGTGATGAACAGCGCATCCTTGTGCAGCGCCATGGCGCGGTCGAGCCGACTTGTGACCCATGGTTGTGGCCTGCCGGTCTCGTCGAGGCCTCCGCCTGGAATCAAGATCGCGTCTGGTCGGTCCACCTCGCCACTGTATTGCGTCAATGTCACAACAGTAAGGTCCTTACGTCCAATGGCGGACCCGCAACCAACGTCTGCGGACGCAAACCGTCGGCGCCACTCTCCGCGCGTCGGAAACGGCTTGGCGGTAAGCGCGGGAGCAGGACAGTGCTGCGGGCCAGATCGAGCGCCGCCGCGGCACGACGGTGCCGGCTTCGGTCAGTGACCGTGGAGGAGGGCGGCGCAGCAGACCTCGCAGGCGCCGCGGCCTTCGGCGAGGGCGTCGGCGGTGGGGACCCAGGTGAGGTCGCCGCGGGTGGCGCCGCGGCGGTCGACCTTGCGCCAGCCGTCCTGCAGGGCGGAGCAGGTTTCGAGGATGTGGAAGACCGCGCCGGAGCGGGTGATGGCGACCCTCGCCGGCAGGCCCTGGGTGCGGGTGGGGCGGCATTCCCAGCAGTGGGTGGCGAGCAGGTCGTGGCGGCAGCGGGCGTCGGACGGGATGGACAAGCGGGCCAGGGACTCGGCGTGGGCCAGTGCCGCGGAGCCGGGGTCCTCCCGCACCCACTCGACCGCGTGCACGTCGCCGAGGTCGGTGGGGTCCACGGCGACGTGCACGCGGACCGGGGCGGGCCGGGTCAGGGCGGCGAGGGCCGCGGCCACCGCGGTCGCGGTCAGTGCGGCCCGGGTCGCCGGGCCGGGGACGCCGCCGTGCAGTTTCCGGGTGTGGTTGCCGTAGTGCAGGACGGCGGCCCAGCCGCCGGCGTCGGGGGTGCGGGCGCCGGCGGCATAAATGTCCACGTATCGATCTGCGGGCACGCGGAATGGTAGCCGGGATCAGGTGGATGCGGTGACCAGGACCTCCTCGACCAGGTCGCGGGGGATGCCGTGGGTGTCGTGCAGGTAGTGGAAGTCGTCGTCGGTGAGAGGGCCGCGCAGCATGAGGCGCTTGATCAGCGGGCGGCCGCGACGCAGGAGCGCGTGGAAGCGGCGCTCCTCGTACACGAGGACGTCCAGGACATAGAGGGGGTCCATCGGCAGGGAGAACCAGTCGAGGGTCGCGCCGAGCGGTTCGACGGGCAGGTCGCCGAGGGTGCGGGTGGGGTCGGAGCGCCACAGGTGGGTGAGGGTGCGGCGGATGAGGCGGCGCAGGACGTAGCCGCGGCCGGTGTTCGACGGGTGGACGCCGTCGCCGATCACGACGACGGAGGAGCGCAGGTGGTCGCAGACGAGCGGGGACGGGTCCCACCGGAGCCAGGGTGAGAAGACGTCGGTGTCGAAGACCGACGATCTGCCCTGCAGGACCATCGACATGCGTTCCAGGCCCATGCCGGTGTCGACGCTCTGCGGGGACAGGACGGACAGGGAGCCGTCGGGGTGGCGTCTGTGGCGCATCATGACGTGGTTCCAGACCTCGACCCATCGGTCGTCGGTGGACGGTGTGCCGCTCGGTGGTCCGTCCCCGGTCCAGATGAAGATCTCCGAGTCGGGGCCGCACGGGCCGGTCGGGCCGTTCGACCACCAGTTGTCCTCGCCGAGCTGCTCGACGGGCACGCCCAGGCGCTGCCAGGTGTCCAGCGAGCCGGGGTCCTGGTCGTGCACCGTGACGTGCAGCTTCGACAGCGGGACCCCGAAGCCGTCGCGGAGCAGCTCGAAGCCCCAGCGCAGGCTCTGGTCGCCGGGGTAGTCGCCGAGGGACCAGGAGCCGAGCATCTGGAAGACCGTCAGGTGCGTGTCGTCGCCGACCTCGTCGAGGTCCGTGGTGCGCAGGCAGCGCTGCACCCCGGTGAGGCGGCGGCCGAGCGGATGGTGGCGGCCTTCGATGTACGGCGTGAGCGGATGCATCCCCGCGCTGGTGAACAGGACGGGGTCGCCCTGCGGGGTGAGGAGCGTGGAGTCGGGGACGAGCGCGTGGCCGCGGTCGCGGTAGAAGTCGAGGAACGTGGTGAGGATCTGGCGGGTGTCCATGAGGGTGGCCCTTCGGGGATGGACCGGAAGACGGGACCCCACGGCGCACACAGAACAGCCGGCGGACCGTTTCCGGTCGCCGGCTGAACTGGAAGAAGATCAGGCAGCAGCGTCCGGCGAGCGGAGAGCTCGCGCGGCAGCGGCGGAGAAGCGCCTGATACGCATGCGGCGAGTGTACCTCAGAAGCGGGACGAGTATTCGACGGTGAACCCGCTGGTGACGGGCACGCCGGCGGTGGTGAAGCAGTTGATCCGGATGCCGAGCGCGCCGGCGCCGGGCGTCCACGGTGCGTGCAGGCCGCAGTAGTGCGACGTGGTGCCGAAGGCGGTGACCTGCACGTTGCCGGGCGGGGACGCGACCCCGCCGAACGAGGCGGTCCAGACCGGCGGGCCGAAGGCGAGCGCGCCGGGCGGGCCGGCGGAGTTGAAGTTCGTCAGCGCCGGGCCGAGCGGCGGGACGTTCCACAGGTAGGCGAACTTGTAGGGCGGGGCGGCGCCCCCGTACAGCGCGCGCTGGTAGTGCCAGGTGAGGGTGAACCGGGTGCTGAAGGGCGCCCCGGCAGCGTTGAAGCAGTAGACGCGGAAGAACTGGCCGTTGGCGGACGACTGCCAGCCGGCGACCTTGCACCTGGCGCCGACGCCGCCGTTGACCGCGGTGACCTGGACGTCGCCCGCCTGCGGGCCGGCGGTGCCGAGGCCGGGCAGCGAGACGGAGTAGACGCCCACGCCGACGTTGGTGTTGGTGTTGGCGGCGCCGACCGAGTTGTACTGGCTGATCGTGCCGCCGCCCGGGGCGCCGTCGACGTAGCCGAAGCGGGCCGCGCCGAACACGCCGGAGCTGCGGGCGAACTGCACGGAGAAGCCGGGCCGCGGGTCGAGGGCGCCGCCGGGGGCGTAGCAGCTGACCCTGACGGTCTCGTCGGCGCCGACGGGACCCCAGGAGTCGGCCTGGCACCAGCGGCCCGGCGGGTCGGTGATCGCGTCGTGCACGGCGGTCACGTGCACGACACCGGCGGCGGCGGCGATGCCGGGGAACCTGACCAGCCACCGGCCGGGCACGACGGGGCTGACGGTGGTCGCGGCCGGCCACTGCTGCGACACGACGCCGCCGGAGTACAGCGCGAAGCCGAACGTGTCGGGCAGCAGCGCGGCGGCCGGCCGGGCGGCGCCGAGGGAGCCGGCGAGCGCGGCGGCGAGGGTGACGGCGACGGTCGCCGCCAGTCGTCTGTACCTCATACAGGTGCCTCCATCCTGAAAAGGAGGAGGCAGCGTATCGACCGGTGTTGATGCACGACGGTCGGGTTCACGACTCGTGGCGCCCCGGGCGCACAAAGAGTCGTTTCAGGTGAAGACCGCCCTCAGCGGGCTTTTTGCGAAGGGCGGCGCTGCAGCTGCGGCGGCAGCAGCGAGCCGCCCTGCTGCTGGCGCTCCCGGGCCTTCGACGCCAGGCGGGTCAGGTAGATCAGGGCCGCGCCCAGGACGCCGACGTCGTCGAGGTAGATCGGGTCGGGCAGCAGGTCCACCGGGGAGACGGTGTAGATGATCGCGCCCCAGAACGCGAACTTGCCGCCGGCACCCATCGCCTGCAGGTATTTGCCGGTCTTCCACACGCGGGTGGCGAGGACGATCGCGACGATCAGCACCCCGACCAGCAGCAACCCGCCGACCGCGAGGAGACCGTAGAACAGGGTGTCGTCCATGGCCATGAGTCTAAGGGCGATACTCGCACCATGCCCGCCGAGTCACCCGCCCGCATCAGCGGCGCCGATCCCGCGTCGTTCGCCGCGTCCGTCCTGCGCGACCGCCACCCGGCGATCGTGGCGCGCGTCCTGGCGGACTTCCCCTTCGCCGCGCCGGTGCGGGACGAGCTTGCAGCGCTCTTGCAGGACCCCACGGTCACCCCGCTGCCGCGCGACGCCCACGACTGCGAGGACTGGGACCGCTGGGGCGCGCCGCACTTCGGCCGGTCGATGTTCGACGTGCCGTTCCTGTGGGCGGAGAACTACTTCTACCGGCGGCTGCTGTACGCGACGGGCTACCACGAGCCGGGTCCGTGGCGGGGGATCGACCCGTTCGGGCCGCAGAAGGCCGCCGACCTGCCGGGGGAGGAGGAGCTGGCGGCGCTCGACGCGCTGCAGGACCTGCCCGAGGACGAGCAGGCCGCGGCGCTGGTCGCGGCGGCGCTGTGGGGCAACCGGGCCGATCTGGGGTTTCAGCTGGCGCACGGCCTCGCCGAGGCGAGCGCCGAGCTGGTCGTGGACGACACCGGGCGGCTCTGGGAGCTGGCCGCCGGCGGCACCGTCTGCGTGGTCGCCGACAACGCCGGCCGGGAGCTGCTGCCGGACCTGGTGCTCATCGACTTCCTGCTGCGCACCGGCCGGGCCGCGCGGGTCGAGCTGCACGTCAAGCCCGCGCCGTACTTCGTCTCCGACGCGCTGACCGCCGACGTCCTGGCCGAGCTGCGGCGCTTCGGGGCGGGCAGTGCCGTCGGGCGGCGGCTGTGGGCGGCGCTGCGGGCCGGGAGCCTGGAGCTCGTCACCGACCCGTTCTACTGCGCCCCGCTGGAGTTCCCGGACCTGCCGGCCGGCCTCGCCGCCCGGTTCGGGGCGGCGACGCTGACCATCCTCAAGGGTGATCTCAACTACCGGCGGCTGGTGGGGGATCGCGACTGGGCGCCGGAGACGTCGTTCGCGGCGCTCACCGCATACTTTCCCGGGCCGGTCGCGGCCCTGCGAACGGTGAAGTCGGACGTGGTCGCCGGGTTGGCCGCGGGCGTCGAGGGGAAGCTGCCGGCGTCATGGCGCACCAGCGGCGGTTTTGCCATGGTCCAAGTGCGGGGTTGAGACAGCGGCGTCGGTGGTGCTGGTGAAGGTCGGTCCGGCCCAGATGCTGCGCTTCGTCGTCATGTTGAGCACTCTGCCGGGCCCCACTTGGCGGCCACTTGCGGTCGGCTTGCGAAACCCCTCAAGGGTGGTGGGGGTCACGCATCGACGGCGCTCTTCAGGCGGAAATATCCGACATGTACGGCGGGCGGCCCATCGCCGGGGGGTTTTGTTCCGTGCGCCTGGGTAGGACCGCGCAATGCAACCTGAAGCCGACGAGTCGGTGCCGGAGCTGGCGGCTCAGCCTGACGACGAGCCGGCGGCGCCCGCGCCACCCCTGACACCGCAAGTCAACTTCCGGGCGAACACCGGCGGCACACCCGCCGCGGCCCTCGCGTCCATGTGGAACGACAGCGACCGGCAGCGCATCCGCGGCCGCTGGCAGGAGCTGCAGGCGAAGTTCCTCGACGACCCGCATCTCGTCGCGGGAGAGGCCGAACGGCTCGTCCAGGAGGCGGTCACGTCCCTGACCGCGTCGCTGGACGCCCGGCGCAGCCAGCTGCACCAGCAGCGGGCCGGCCGCGGCGTCGACACCGAGAACCTGCGCGCCTCGCTGCGCGACTACCGCGAGTTCCTCGACCGCATCCTCGGCCTGTAGGGGGTCCCCCATGAACTCGACGACGATCACGATCGGTCTGGTGGTCCTGGCCCTGGCCGTCGGCGGCTGGATCCTGCTGCGCGGCGGCAAGGAGGAGGAAGAGGAGGAGACGGCCACCTCGTCGACCCCGCCCGCGCCCCGCCCGCCGACGCCGGCCGCCGCGGGCACCATGCCCGCCGCGATGCCTGCCAGCACGATGCCGGCCAACGGGATGTCGCCGAACGGCATGGCGCCCGGTGGGATGGCACCCGGTGGGATGCAGCCCGGTGGGATGCCGCCCAACGCGATGGCGCCCAACGGCATGGCACCCAACGGGATGCCGGTCAACGGGATGGCCGGGCCGGCGACCTACGGTGCCGCCTACGGCGCGGCGACCGGCGTGCCGCAGATGCCGTCGCCGATGTCGTCCGTGCCGGCGGGCGGGACCTACTTCGCGTCGACGTCGACGTCCTCGCTGACGTCGGAGGGGCACGCCTACGAGGTGCGCGCCCGCTGGCAGGAGCTGCAGCTGCGCTTCGTCGACGACCCGCAGACCGCGGCCGGCGAGGCGGAACGGCTCGTCGACGACGCCCTCGCGGGGGTGACCGCGTCGCTGAACGCGCGCAAGGACCAGCTCAGCACGTGGCGGGCCAGCGGCCGCGACGACACCGAGCAGCTGCGGGCGGCGGTCCACGGGTACCGGGACTTCCTGACCCACCTCGTGGGTCCGTAATGACCGTTCTCGTTTGATAGTGCCGGTCTGGCGGGCATACCTCCTGTGAAGGAGGACCGCCATGACAACCACCCAAGTTCTCATCACGATCGTCGTGCTCCTGGTGATCGCGGCGATCGGTTACGGCATCTGGTTCGTCACCCGGCGGCGGGCGCTGCAGCACCGGTTCGGCCCCGAGTACGACCGGGCCGTCGCCGAGGGTGACAGCCGCGTCGCCGTCGAACGTGAGCTCCGCGAGCGGGAACGCCGCCACGCCGAGCTGGAGCTGCGCGACCTCACCCCCGAGGCACGCACCCGGTACACCGCCGCGTGGAGCGAGATCCAGGCCCGGTTCCTCGACGACCCCGACGGCGCCGTCCGCGACGCCGACGCGCTCGTCACCGAGCTGATCGCCGAGCGCGGCTACCCGACCGGCGAATACGAGGAGCAGGTCGCGCACCTGTCCGTGGAACACGCCCGGACCCTCGGCCACTACCGCGACGCGCACGAGATCAGCCGGCTCAGCGACAGTGGCGAGGCCACGACCGAGCAGCTGCGCCAGGCGGTCGTGCACTACCGCACGCTCTTCTCCGACCTGCTCGGCGTCGACGCCACCCCCGGCGCCGCGACCGCGTCCTCCGACACCCGCACAGACACCCACGCAGACACCCGCACCGACGCCGTGGCCGAGGTCGAGGCCGACGGCGGGCACGACGCCGACGCGGTCCGCCGCTCCGCCGCCCGTACCGACGAGGACGACGCCGACGTTCCCGCGCAGCGCGACCCCGCGGACGTCCCCCACGACACCAGCCGCCGGTCGTAGGCCGGGAAAGGAATCCTCCGATGCAGGATCAACGCGGCAACCTCGACGAGAGCCACATGCCCACCCCCCGCCACCCGGCCGAGGACGGCGCCTGGGCGGACATCGCCGACCGGCCCGAGGACCGGGACGGTGACAGGACCGACGACAGGGCCGACGACACGGTTGTGGCCACCGACCACACCGACCACGACGGCGACCACGACGCCGGCGACGTGCGGGACGGCGAGCTGTACCCGGCCGGGACGTATGCGTCCGGGTCCGCCCTGACCGACGCCGATCACGACGGCATCGCCGACCGCGACGACGTCGAGATCGTCGACCACGACCAGGCCCTCGCCGAAGAACGAGCCGAAGAACGAGCCGAGGAACGAGCCGAGGAACGAGCCGAGGAACGAGCCGAAGAGGACGCCGACGAGCGCGCCGAGGCGAACGCCGGCCAGGTCGACGCCCGCGAGGAGGACGAGACCCGCGGCGACGCCGACTTCGTCCCCGGGGACGTGGCCGCGCACCGGGACGACGAGGCGGACGCGGACGTGGCGCAGGCCGACGAGCGCGACGAGGCGGAGGCCGCCGCCGCGGAGGACGCCGAGGACCGCAGCTGGGCCGCGGAGCACGCGACCCAGCTGCGGGCCGGCTCCCTGCCGGAGGATCAGACCGGCACCAACGACGACGCCGACGCCCGCACCGCCACGGACGTGGACGGCACGGCCGCCGAGGACCGCGCGTGGGCCGCGGAGCACGCGACCCAGCTGCGGGCCGGCTCCCTGCCGGAGGACCAGGCGGGCACCGGCACGGACGTGGACGACACGACCGCCGACCACGTCGACGCCTACTCGGACGACCGCACCGCCGTCCTCGTGGACGACGCGGCCGGCACCGACGACGGCGACCCCCGCACGGACGCCGACGCGGACGTCGATGTCGCCGACGACACCGACGCGGACACCGAGGACGAGCGGCGGGACGACACCCTCGCCGGGCCGGTCCTGACCGACGAGCCCGTCGCCACCGGCGCGTACGCCGGCACCGACGAGCCCACGGCCGCCGAGGCCCTCGAAGGCGGCGAGGCGCTCGACGCCGGCGACGTCGTCGCGGTCCCCGTGCCGGTCGGCACCACCGGCGCCGAGGCCGGGCAGGACCTGCGCCCCGGCGCGGTCGAGCCGGTCCCCGTCGGCGCGCTCTGGGCCGACGGCGCCGCCGAGGGTCTGCGGGAGCGGTGGCGTGAGCTGCAGCTGCGGTTCATCGACGACCCGCGGTCCGTCGCGGGCGAGGCCGACCAGCTCGTCGCCGAGGCGGTCTCCACCGTCACCGGCGCCATCGAGTCGCAGCGGGCGCAGCTGAGCGCCTGGCAGTCCGAGGGCAGCGAGGACACCGAGCGGCTGCGGGCCGCGGTCCGCCAGTACCGCGACTTCCTCGACCGCCTGCTGGGTCTGTAACGCTTCCACGGCAAGCTACCCGGTGGTAGCCTCCCTGGTACCAGTCGGTACCAGGGAGGCTGCATGCATGTCAGGATCGCGATCGTCGGCGCGGGCTTCGGCGGCCTGGGCGCCGCGATCCGGCTCAAGCAGCACGGCCACGACGACTTCGTCGTCCTCGAACGGGCCGGCGACCTCGGCGGCACCTGGCGCGACAACTCCTATCCGGGCTGCGCCTGCGACGTCCCCTCGCACGTCTACTCGTTCTCCTTCGCGCTCAACCCGGACTGGAGCAGCACCTACTCGCCGCAGCCGGAGATCTGGCGGTACCTGCGCCGCTGCGCGGACCGGTTCGGCCTGCGCCCGCGCATCAGCTTCGACACCGACGTGCGGCTCGCGTGCTGGGACGACGCCGCCGGGCACTGGCGGATCGAGACGTCCCGCGGCGAGTGGACCGCCGACGTCCTGATCAGCGCCGGCGGCCCGCTCAACGAGCCGGTCATCCCGAAGCTCGCCGGCCTGGAGACGTTCCGCGGCGAGACGTTCCACTCCTCGCGCTGGAACCATGACCTCGACCTGACCGGCCGCAAGGTCGCCGTCATCGGCACCGGCGCGTCGGCGATCCAGTTCGTGCCGGCGATCCAGCCCTCGGTCGCCCGGCTGACCCTCTTCCAGCGCACCGCGGCGTGGGTCATGCCCCGCAACGAGCGGCCGCTGAGGACCTGGGAGCACCGTCTGTACCGGCGGATCCCGGGCGCGCAGCGGGCGATGCGCACGATCGTCTACTGGGCGATCGAGTCCACGGTCATCGGCTTCCTGCGCCCGTCCGTGATGCGGCTGGCGCAACGGGTCGCGCTGCGCAACCTGCGCTCCGCCGTCGCCGACCCGGGGCTGCGCGCGCGGCTGACCCCGGACTACGCGATGGGCTGCAAGCGCGTGCTCAAGTCCGACACCTACTACCCGGCGCTGACCGAGGCCAACGTCGACGTGGTGACCGACCCGATCGCCGAGGTCCGTCCACAAGGGATCGTCACCCGCGACGGCGTCGAGCACGAGGCCGACACCATCATCTTCGGCACCGGGTTCCACGTCACCGACCTGCCGATCGCAGAACGCGTCCGCGGCCGCGACGGCCGCAGCCTCGCCGAGGTGTGGCAGGGCAGCCCGCGGGCGTACCGCGGCACGACCGTCGCCGGCTTCCCCAACCTGTTCCTGCTGCTCGGCCCCAACACCGGACTCGGCCACAACTCGGTCGTGCTGATGATCGAGGCGCAGCTCGAATACGTCCTCGGCGCCCTGCGGGTGCTGGAGCGGGCCCGCAGCGTCGAGCCGCGGGCCGAGGCGCAGCGGGCGTTCACGGCCGCCGTCGACCGCCGCATGACCGGGACCGTCTGGGCGACCGGCGGCTGCAGCAGCTGGTACATCGACGCGACCGGCCGCAACTCGACCCTGTGGCCCGGCTCGACCTGGCGCTTCCGGCAGCGGATGCGCCGCTTCGACCCCCATGCATACGAGGTGATCGCATGAGTGAGCTTCGCGAGCGGATCATGTCGCGGTGTCTTTCGGTGCCTCGTGGCGCCGGTGAGCGGAGCGAGGCGGCGGCATGAGCCTGCACTTCGTCCGCAGCGGCGCGGGGGAGCCGCTCGTGCTCATCCACGGCATCGGCCACCACTGGCGCGCCTGGGAGCCCGTCATCGACCTGCTGGCCGAGCGCCACGACGTGATCGCCGTCGACCTGCCCGGCTTCGGCCGCTCCCCGGCGTCCGCCGAGAACCTCGGCATGCCCAGCGCCGTGGCGGCGATGACCGCGTTCTTCGCCGAGACCGGGCTGGACCGCCCGCACGTCGCCGGCAACAGCCTCGGCGGCGCGATCGCCCTGGAGCTCGCCGCCGCCGGGCACGCCCGCTCGGTGACCGCCCTGTCGCCGGCCGGTTTCTGCACCCCCGCCCAGGTGCGCCGGGCGCTGGGCATCCTGCGCGGCCACCGGGCCGGCGCCTTCACCCCCACCCCGCTGCTGAAGGTGTTCTACCGCACCGGTTTCGGCAAGGCGTTCTCCTTCGGCTGGCTGGTCCGCGACCCGGGGGTCCTCACCGCCGAACGCGCCCTCGCCGACACCCTGGCGCTGCGCGGTGGCAAGGGCTTCGGCGCCGTCGCCCGGCACGGCCGCGGCTACGCGTACACGAGCCGCCCCGACGTCCCGGTCACGATCGCGTGGGGCTCCCGCGACCGGATCTTCCTGCCGGTGCAGGCCGGCGTCGCCCGCGAGCGGCTGCCCGGGGCGCGGCACGTGACCCTCGACGGCTGCGGTCACGTGCCGATGAGCGACGACCCCGCCCTCGTCGCCGCGGTCATCCTGGGGACGACGGCGGCGACGGCGGGCGGCTCAGAAGTGGACGAGGGTGCGGGCGCCGACCCCGTCGCGCATGCGGTCGAAGGCGCCGGGCACCTCGGCCAGTGAGACGTGGTCGGTGACGAGGCCGGACAGGTTCAGCGCGCCCGAGCGGTAGTGCGACAGCAGCACCGGCACGTCGACGGCGGGGTCGGTGCTGCCGTACATGCAGCCGGCCAGCGTCCGGGCGAAGTACGCCACCTCGAGGGCGTTGAACGTCACCTCGTCGGCCGTCGCGCCGAGCCCGAGCACGGTGGCCCGCCCGCCGCGCCGGGTGACGGACCACGCGGCCCGGATCGTCGCCGCCCGCCCCACGCACTCGATCGCGTGGTCGGCGCCCCGCCCGGAGGTCAGCGCCCGCACCTCCTTGGCCAGGGACGGGCCGGGGGACAGGAAGTGGGTGGCGCCCAGGGACTGCGCCAGGTCGGACTTCGCCGGTGACGCGTCGACGGCGATGATCGTCGAGGCGCCGGCGATCCGGGCGCCCTGCAGGGCGGCGAGGCCGACACCGCCGAGGCCGATCACGACCACGGACTGGCCCGGGACCACGCGGGCGGAGTTGAGCACCGCGCCGGCCCCGGTGAGGACGGCGCAGCCGAGCAGGGCCGCCTCGTCGAGCGGGATGTCGGCGGGCACGGGGATGCACGCGTGGGCGCCGACGACGGTCTCGGTGGCGAACGCGCCGGTGCCGAGGCCCGCGTACAGCTCCGCGCCGTCGGCGGTCCGCCCGTACGGCACGCCCCGCGCGTCGTCCGCGTGCGAGCACAGGTACGGCTCGCCGGACTCGCAGAACCAGCAGGACCGGCACGGCGGCGACCAGTTCAGCACGACGTGGTCGCCGACCGAGAGGTCCGCGACATCCGGGCCGGCCTCGACGACCACCCCGGCGCCCTCGTGGCCGAGCACGACCGGGAACGGCTGCCGGAGCGTGCCGTTGGCCAGGGACAGGTCGGAGTGGCAGACCCCGGCGGCGGCGAGCCGCACGCGCACCTGCGAGGGCCCGACGGGGTGCAGTGCCACGTCCTCGACCGAGGCGGGACCGTCGACGGCACGCAGTACCAGAGCGGAGGTCACAGCTGGATCGCCTTCACCGTCGTGAACTCCTCGTAGCCGTGGACGCCGAGCTCGCGGCCGTAGCCGGAGTCGCCGATCCCGCCGAACGGGGCGAGGGGGTTGAACGACCCGCCGTTGACGTCGACCTGCCCGGTCCGCAGCCGCCGGGCGACCGCGAGGGCGCGCTCCTGCGAGCCGGACCAGACGCTGCCGGCCAGCCCGTACGGCGTCCCGTTGGCGATGCGGACGGCGTCGTCCTCGTCGCGGTACCGGATGATCGACAGCACCGGGCCGAAGATCTCCTCCTGTGCGATGACGGCACCGGGGTCGACGCCGGCGAACACGACCGGCGCCACGTAGTACCCGACGTCCGGCACGGCCGCGTTGCCGAAGGCCAGCTTCGCGCCGTCGGCGAGGCCCCGTGCCACGTAGGCGCGCACCCGGTCGCGCTGCGCCGCCGACGCCAGGGGTCCGAGGCGGGTCGACGGGTCGGTGGGGTCGCCGACGGTGTACCGCGACGCCGCCGCGACCGCCAGGTCGACGACCTCGTCGTGCTGCGACTCGTGCACGAGCAGGCGGGTCCAGGCGGTGCAGGTCTGGCCGGAGTTCAGGTAGCAGTTGCCGATGCCGACCTTGACCGCGGCGGCCAGGTCGGCGTCGGGCAGGATCACGTTCGCCGACTTCCCGCCGAGCTCGAGCGACACCCGGGTGAGGTGCCGGGCCGCGAGGGCCGCCACGGTGCGACCGGCGCCCGTCGACCCGGTGAAGGACACGAGGTCGATCCCGGGGTGCCCGGCGAGCGCCGCCCCGGTCGGGTCGCCGTAGCCGGTGACCAGGTTGTAGACGCCCTCGGGCAGCCCGGCCTCGCGGACCAGCTCGGCGAGGCGCAGCGCGGACAGCGGCGCGACCTCGCTCGGCTTGTGCACGACGGTGTTGCCGGCGGCGAGGGCCGGGGCGAGCTTCGCGATCGTCTGGTGCAGCGGATAGTTCCACGGGGTGATGGCGCCGACGACCCCGACCGGGTCGCGCACGATCAGCGAGTTGCCGATCCGCTCCTGCGGCGCGTCGGTGCCGAGCAGGTCGACCATCGAGGACAGCACCGCGATCGGCAGCCCCACCTGCACCTTGCGGGCCACCGCGAGGGGGGCGCCCATCTCCGCGGTGATGATGCCGGCGAGCTCGTCGGCGTGCGCCGCCAGCAGGTCGCGCAGCGCGGCGAGGTGCGCGGCGCGCTCCGCCCGCGACAGCGCCGACCACGGCCCGAACGCGGCCCGGGCGGCGGCGACGGCCGGGTCCACGGAGGCGGTCTCGGGCACGGACCCGACGACCTCCTCGGTGGCCGGGTTGTAGACGTCGATGCTCATCGTTGAGATCTCCCTGTTGAAACGGCTCAGGCGAACGCGTTCACGCCGGTCAGGGCGCGGCCGATGATGAGTTTCTGGATCTGGCTCGTCCCCTCGTACACGGTAGTGACCCGTGCGTCGCGCAGGTATTTGCCCACCGGGTACTCGTCGATGTAGCCGTAACCGCCGAACACCTGCAGGGCGTTGTTGGCCGCGCGGACCGCCGCCTCCGACGCGTAGAGCTTCGCCGTGGACGACTCGGTGGCGAAGGGCAGCCCCCGGTCGATCAGGTCGGCGACCCGCCAGGTGAGCAGCCGGGCCGCGTCGGCCTCGACGGAGATGTCGGCGATGAGCTGCTGCACGAGCTGGAACGAGGCGATCGGCCGGCCGAACTGCTCACGCTGCTTCGCGTAGGCGACGGCGGCGTCGAGGCAGCCCTGGATGATCCCGACGCAGCCGGCGGCCAGGGACATCCGCCCCTTCGCCAGGGCCGACATCGCGATCCTGAAGCCCTGGCCGAGGTCGCCGAGCAGCGCGTCGTCGCCGACGGTGACGCCCTCGAAGGTCAGTGCCGCGGTCGCCTGCCCGCGCAGCCCGAGCTTGCCGTGGATCTCCTCCACCCGCAGCCCGGCGGTGTCCGTCGGGACCAGGAAGGCCGAGACGCCCTTCGGGCCCGCTTCGCCGGTGCGGGCGAAGACCAGCGCGACCTGCGCCCAGGTGCCGTTGGTGATGAACATCTTCGAGCCGTCCAGGCGCCAGCCGCCGTCCACCCGGGTGGCCCGCGTGGCCAGGGCGCCCGCGTCGGAGCCGGTGTCGGGCTCGGTCAGCGCGAAGCAGCCGAGGGCGTCGCCGCCGCACAGCCGCGGCAGCCAGGCCGCCTTCTGCTCGGCCGTGCCGTAGCCGTTGATGCTCTTGGCGACCAGGCCGAGGGACACCGACACGATGCCGCGCACCGACGAGTCGCCCTTGCCGAGCTCTTCGAGGACCAGGCAGTAGGTGGTGTGGTCGCCGCCGCTGCCGCCGTGCTCCTCGGGGATCGTGATGCCGAAGATGCCCAGGCCGGCGAGCTTCTTGACGATGGCGAGGTCGACCTGCTCGGCCCGGTCCCAGGCGGCGGCGTGCGGGGTGATCTCCCGGCCGACGAACTCGGCGGTCATCTGCCGGATCGCGCGCTGCTCGTCGCTGAGCGTGAAGTCCATGGCCACCCCTGAGGTCGCTGCGAGCCCGGTCCGTTAACTAACGCCGTTAGTTTCGTAAGATCGTAGCCATGGTCCGCCCCAGAACGCCACTCCTCAGCCGTGACCGGATCGTCGAGGTCGCCACCGCGATCGTCGACGCCGACGGGCTCGACGCGCTGTCCACCCGGCGGCTGGCCCGTGAGCTGGGCGTACAGGCGCCGTCGCTGTACAACCACTTCGCCACGAAGGAGCAGATCGTCGACGCGATCGGCGACAGCATCGTGGCCGGCGTCGACCTGTCGATGCTGGGCCGCGACCCGTGGCCGGAGGCGCTGAAGGCGTGGGCGCGGGCCTACCGGGCGGCATTCCGCGCCCACCCCAACGTGGTGCCGTTCCTGGCCCGCGGCCCGGCCCGCCGCCCGGCGTCGCTGCGCCTGGCCGACGCCGTCTACGGCGCGCTGGTCGACGCGGGCTGGTCGCCGGGGCACGCGACCCGCATCGGCGCGACCATGCGGTTCTTCGTCGCCGGCTCGGCGCTGGGCTCGTTCGCGCTCGGCTTCGTCGACGACCCCGAGCTGTACGCGCGCGACTACCCGCACCTGCGCGACGCCCACCTGCTCGCGGGCCGGCACACGCACGTCGACGACAGTGCGTTCGAGCTCGGCCTGGAGGCCCTCGTGGACGGCCTGGAGCGGAAGTTCGAGGCGATGACGGCCGGCTAGGCCGCCGCCTCCTGGGGCATGACGAGGAGGATCTGCCCGCCGGGGCGGGTGCTCATGCGGACCGGCATGCTCATCGTCCGGCCGGCGCGGATCAGGACCGTCGCGGTCTCCAGATCGGCGACGCGCAGGCCGGGGGAGCCGGACCGGGACGGGCCCGACACCAGCAGCACGCCCCGCCACGCCGACTCGGCGAGCCGCCGGGCGTGGCGGAGCTGGCGGGCCGAGCGCGGCAGCTCGGGGGCGCCGCACAGGTCGAGGTAGCCCTGCTGCCAGGCGCGGTCCAGGAACTCCGCGGTCGTCGGGCCGGTGATGACCCGGAAGATCTCGTACCGGTGGCGGGTGCCGGCGGTGTAGCGGTGCACGCTCGCCGAGTGGCCGGCCGCTCCCAGCAGCTCGACCAGCCGTTCCGCGGCGACGGACCGGCTGAACTCGGCGAGCACCCCCGCTGGCACGTGCGTGAAGGCGGAACGGACCCGGGAACCCCCCAGCCCCCGGGCCCGTCCTCCTCCGCCACACACCCCTGTACATCGCACCAGCACGGCCGCCTCGAACGCGGCGACGGTCGAGGCGCGGTAGCGCTCGCCGGTTGACACGATGTTCACCCGTTCACCGTGGCTGGTCGGACCGTACCGGCGGAATCGCGGGCGTCGTTCCTTGACGGAAACTTGACGGTGTGAAACCGGGCGGAAACGGTCAGACCGGCATCAGCACCTGCGTGCAGCGGCTGGCGGCCAGGGTGGTCCCGCCGGCGTCGGAGAGCTCGGCGGCGCAGAACACGACCTTCCTGGTGCGGCGCAGGACCGTGCCCACCGCGCGCAGCGTCCCGGGCCTGGTCGGCCGGAAGAACTCGACCCGCAGGTCCGCGGTCAGGAACAGCTCGTCGCGGTCGAGCGTGGTGAAGCAGGCGCCGCCCATCGCGGAGTCGAGGACCGCAGTGACCAGGCCACCCTGGATCACCGGGCCGCCGGGCGTGGTGAAGCCGTAGTCGGCGGTCGCGTCCCACTCCACCGTCGAGCTGCCGGGCGCCCAGCCGGAGCGCCGGAAGCCCAGGGTCCGCCACAGGTTGGGGCCCTCGCCGCGACTGGAGTTCCAGTCGCCGACGTCGGTGAAGCGCTCACCGGCGGTGATCGGACGGTCCGTCATCGTTACGGCTCCTCGGAGTAAGCATTGACAGCGGGCGGGTATCGGCATAGGCAGTGTAGAAACTTTGCGACTGGAGGGCCGTCGATGTCCAACCTCGCCCGTATCGCGGAGGCATCGCTCGACCGGCACGGCGACCACCCCGCGCTGTGCTTCGAGGGCACCTGGCACACGTCCGGGGAGGCGCACGCCGCCGCCACCCGCATCGCCGGCGGGCTGCGCGGGCTCGGGGTCCGCCCGGGGGACCGCGTCGCCGTCGTCATGGCCAACTGTCCCGAGGTCTCGCAGGTGTACCAGGCGGTGTGGCGCGCCGGTGCGGTCGTCACCCCCGTGGTCTTCCTGGTCACCGCGGACGAGCTCGGGCACGTCCTGGCCGACTCCGGCGCGGCCGTCGTGGTCACCTCGCCGGAGCTGGTGCCGAAGTTCGGCGACCTGTGCCGCGAGCGCGGCGTGCCCACGGTCGTCGTCGGCACCCCGTCGTTCGGCGCGCTGCTCGCGGCCGACCCGCTGCCGATCGTGGACCGCGGCCCCGACGAGCTGGCGGCGCTGCTGTACACCGGCGGCACCACGGGCAGGAGCAAGGGCGTCGCGCTCAGTCACGCCAACCTCGCGCACGCCGGGCGGGTGTCCCGGGAGGCGGCCTACACGCCCGGGCTCAACACCGGCATCACCGCCCTGCCGCTGTCGCACTCCTACGGCCTGATGGTCACCGTCGGCGCGCTGCAGGCCGCCGAGCCACCCGTCGCGGTGCTGCAACGCTGGTTCGAGCCGGCCGGCTGGCTGCGGCTCGCCGCCGAGCACCGCGCGCAGACCGCGGCCGTGGTCCCGTCGATGCTCGTCATGCTGCTCGGCCAGCCCCTCGCCGAGTTCGACCTGAGCGCGCTGCGGTTCGTCTTCTCCGGCGCCGCGCCGCTGCCGCCCGCCGCGGCCGAGGCGTTCGAGCGGCTCGTGCCGGGCGTGCGGGTCCTCGAAGGCTACGGCTGCACCGAGACCGGCGGGATCGTCAGCGGCAGCCCGCTCGGCGCGCCCCGCCGCGGCACCGTCGGCAAGCCCCTCGAAGGCATCGAGGTCCGCCTCGGTGACGACGGCGAGATCCTCGTCCGCGGCCCCAACGTCATGCGCGGCTACTGGGGTTCGGGCGACGGCGTCGCCGGCGGCTGGTTCGCCACCGGGGACATCGGGTCGATCGACGCCGACGGGTACCTCAGCGTCATCGACCGCAAGAAGGACCTCATCATCCGGGGCGGGTTCAACGTCTACCCCCGCGACGTCGAGGACGCGCTCACCGCGCACCCGGCGGTCGCCATGGCCGCCGTCGTCGGCCGCCCGGACGAGCGGCTGGGGGAGGAGGTGATCGCGTTGGTGTCGCTGACCGGCGCCGCGGCGGCCGCGGGCACCGGGGTCGAGGAGCTCGACGCCTACGCCCGCGAGCACCTCGCGCCGACGAAACGGCCGCGGGAGATCCGCATCCTGGACCAGATCCCGCTGACGTCCGTCGGCAAGCTGAACCGGAAGGCGCTGCGGACCCTCATCTGAACCCTCGCTCATCTACGATGGGCGCCAATGCGAGTGATGTTGGTCGAAGACGACGCTAGGGTGGCGGCCGCACTGGCCACCGCCCTTCGCAGGCGCGGGCACGACGTCGCGCACTGCCCGACCGCCCAGTCGGCGCTCGACACGTTCGCCGGTGAGCCCTTCGACCTGGTGCTGCTCGACCTCAACCTGCCCGACGGCGACGGCATCGAGGTGTGCCGCACCCTGCGCCGCAAGGACGAGACGGTGGCGATCATCGCCGTCACCGCCCGCGGCGAGGAGCGCGACCGGGTCATCGGCCTGCAGACCGGCGCCGACGACTACGTCGTGAAGCCCTACTCGATGGCCGAGCTCAACGCGCGCATCGAGGCGGTCCTGCGCCGCGCGTCGCGGGCGCCGCAGTCCACCGTCGAGGTGCTCGCGGCCGGTCCGGTCCGGGTCGACGTCGCCGCCCGGCAGGTTGCCGTCGCCGGCCGGGACGTCTCGCTCACCCGCAAGGAGTTCGAGATCCTCGCCGTGCTCGTGCGCACCCCCGGCGTCGTCGTGTCCTACGACCGGCTGATCCTCGCGGTGTGGCAGACCAGCTTCGTCGGCCGGCACACCCTCGACGTGCACGTCGGGTCGCTGCGGGCGAAGCTCGACGTGCCCGGCCTGGTGCAGACCGTCCGCGGCGTCGGATACCGTCTCGTCACTGGTCTGTAGAGAGGCACCGGCCTGTGCGGGTCCGCATCGTCGCCACCTACCTGCTGCTGCTGTTGCTGGTGCTGACAGCGCTGGAGGTGCCCTTCGCGCTGAGCATCGCCAGCCGCGACACCCAGCAGGTCGTCGCCGACCGGCTCGCCGACGCCACCCGCTTCGCCACGCTCGCCGAGCCGGCGCTGCGGACGAAGGGCAAGACCACCGAGCTCGCCGCCGAGTTCGCCCGCTACTACCAGGTCTACGGCATCGCCGTGATCGTGGTGAACCAGGACGCCTTCGACGTCGTGTCGTCCCGGCCCAGCGTCGATCTGGCCGACAAGGCGGTGCAGCGGCAGACCCGCCGGGCCCTCGAAGGACGCGAGGCCAGCGACGACGGCACGATCTGGCCGTGGCGCCTCGAGCCCTTCGTGGTCGCGGTCCCCGTCGGCCGCGGCGGTGAGGTCATCGGCGCGGTCGTCACCGTCTCACCGGTCGGCGCCCGCGCCGCCGGGGTCCGCACCACCTGGAGCGTCCTGGCCGTCGGCGGGCTCGTCGTGCTCTTCGCCGGCATCGTCGCCGCCTGGTCCCTCGCCCGCTGGACGCTGCGGCCCGTCGCCGAGCTCGACGCGGCCGCCCACGAGCTCGGCGCCGGCGACTACGCCGCCCGGGTCCCCGCCGCCGACGGCCCGCCGGAGCTGCGCCGGCTCGGCTCCGCGTTCAACGAGATGGCCGCGACCGTCGCCGACTCCCTGGAGCGGCAGCGCGCGTTCGTCTCCCACGCCAGCCACCAGCTGCGCAACCCGCTCACCGCGGTGCGGCTGCGGGTCGAGGACCTCGGCGCCGACCTCACCGACCCGCAGGCCGTCGAGGGGCACCGGCTGGCCCTGGAGGAGGTCGAGCGCCTCGGCGAGGTCCTCGACAGCCTCCTCGCCCTCGCCCGCGCCGAGCGGGGCCGCTTCGAGCTCGCCGACATCGACGCCGGCGAGGTCGCGTGGGCGCGGGTCGTCGCGTGGCAGCCGGTCGCCGCGCGGAAGAACATCACGCTGCGCTACGTCCGGCCGCCGCACGCGCTGAAGGCCCGCGCCGTGACGACCGCGCTCGACCAGGCGCTCGACGCGCTCATCGACAACGCCGTCAAGTTCTCCGCCGAGGGCAGCACCGTCACCGTCCGCCCGGTCGCCGACGAGGGCGGCGTCGCCGTCCACGTGCTCGACACCGGCCCCGGCCTCACCGAGCAGCAGCGCGAGCTGGCCACCGAACGCTTCTGGCGGGCCCCCGGCACGCAGAACGTCGACGGCAGCGGCCTCGGCCTGCCGATCGTCGCAGTCCTCGTCGAGGCGTCGTCCGGCCGCCTGGACCTGCTCGCCAACGAGCCCAGCGGCCTGCACGCCCGGCTCTGGTTCCCCAGCCCCTGAGCAGGCGGGGGGGTACGGGAATCGTCCTGGCAGCACGTCTACGACGGCTGACCCGCGCCGCACCGGAAAGGCCTGGCCGGCAGACCGTCCGGTGCGGCGGTCAGGCCTTCTGGGTGCGGTAGTAGCGCATGGCGCCCGGGTGCAGCGCCAGCGGCGGGGTGCTGATCGCGGAGCGGATGTTGAGCCGGGCCGCCGCCTGGTGCGCCTTGGCGAGCTCGTCGCGGCCCTCGAACAGCAGCCGGGTCACGCCGTACGCGAGCGGCTCCGGCATCGTGTCCCGCACGACGAGATAGTTGGCGATGCCGATCGAGACGACCGGGTCGATGCCCTTGTACGCCGAGGCCGGCACGACCCGCTCCGCGTAGTACTCGCCGAAACGGTCCCGCAGCGGCTGCACGAGCGTGGCGAGGTCGATGAGCCGGATCGGGAACTCCTGGGCCAGCTGCTGGATCAGGCCGACGGCCAGGCCGCCGGAGAAGAAGAACCCCTGGATCTGGCCGGCCTTCAGCGCCTTGACCGAGTCGTCGAGGTTGAGCGGGCGCTGGACGATGCTCGCCTTCAGGCCGGCGACGTCCATGTCGGCCACGTCGAGGATGTGGTCGGCGGTGCCGGCGGTGCCGGAGCCGGCCGCGCCGACGGACACCGGCTTGCCGCGCAGGTCGGTGATGCTCTGGATGGGGCTGTCGTGGGCGACGACGAGGTGCACGTAGTCGTCGTAGATCCGGGCGAGGGCGGCGAGCTTCCCCGGGGCGTTGCGGTTGCCCTCGCCGGCGGTGTCGGCCTGCGTGAAGCCGACCTCGGCGGTCCCGGCCAGGATCGCGCCGACGTTCTCCTTCGACGCGTTCGTGGTCAGGACGCTCGCGTGCACGTTCGGCAGGTACCGCTTGGCGAGGTCCGCGATCGCCTTGCCGTACGCGTAGTAGACCGCGCCCGTGCTGCCGGTCGCGATCCGCAGCGTCCCGGTCGCCTCGGCGCCGCCGGACTCGCACGCGGTGAGCAGCGCGGCCCCGAGACCGCCGAGCACGAGCGCGCGACGCCTCACGACAGGCATGCCGCAAGGATCGGCAGGGTCTCGTCCGGGGTGCGGTGCCGGACCGTCGTCATGCCGAGCTCCCGCGCCGGTTTCAGGTTGCCGGGCAGGTCGTCGACGTAGACGCACTCCTGCGGCGGCAGGCCGATCGCGGCCGCGCCCAGCACGTAGATCGCCGGGTCCGGTTTGCGCACGCCGACGTCGCCGGAGATCACGATCCCGTCGAACAGCTCGTCGAGCAGGATCCGGTCGTACCGCTGCGAACCCCACGAGTTCGAGATCAGCCCGGTGCGGATGCCGCGCCCCCTGGCGGCCCGGACGAAGTCGAGCATCGCCACGTCCGCGGTGGTGGCGCCGAGCAGCCGCTCGATGAGGCCCTCGGGCGGCACGCCGAGCAGCGCGGCGAACCCGGCCTCGAACTCGGCGTCCGGCAGCGTGCCGTCCTCCAGCCCGCCGAGCAGCGCGCGGGCCGCCGGGTCGGCGCGGAAGAGGTCCCGGACCGTGCCCGCGGGCAGCCCCTCCCGCGCGCAGAACGCGTCGAAGGAGGCGAACACGTCGGTGGTCAGCACCCCGCCGTAGTCGACCAGCAGCCCGCGCAGCGTCATCCGGTTCCTTCCGCCGTTTCCTTCGCCAGCGACTGTACGACCTCCCGCGCGTCCTCAGGAGAGGCCCAGAGGGCTCGCTGCCGGGTGGCGGAGGTGCCGTGGCCGCGCAGGTCCTCGAGGAGGTCGACGGCGATCTCCCACTCGCCGCGGGCCTCCAGGGCCGGCCGGACGTGCGCCATCAGCGCGTCGACGCGGGCGTTCGCGGGCAGCGCGGAGCGGGTCGCGGGGTCGACGAGGTGGCCGCTGAGCCCGGACCTGGCGGCCCGCCACGTCGCGGCCCGCAGCAGCACCTGCGGCGCCTCCGGCAGCGGCCGGCCGGCGGCGTCCTGCTCGGCGGCGACGGTGACGAGCCCCCGGGCGAGCGCGGTGAGCAGCACCGCGTCGTCGACCCGCGGGCACGAGTCGGCGACCCGCACCTCGACCGTCGGGTACCGCGCCGACGGCCGGGCGTCGAAGTAGATCATCCCGGCGTCGCTGATCACGCCGCTCTCCACGAGCGTGTCGACGACCCGCTGGAACTCCGCGGCGTCCGCCACGTCCGGCGGCGGGCCGACGGTCGGCCAGCGGGACGTGACGACCGTGCGGTAGGAGGCGTACCCGGTGTCCTGCCCGGCGAAGTACGGCGAGCTGACGCTGAGCGCGAGCAGGGCCGGCAGCCACTCCCGGATCCGCCGGGTGATCCGCACCGCGAGGTCCTTGTCGGGCACGCCGATCTGCACCTGGCAGGCGGCGACCTGCTGCTCGTCGACGAGCTGCCGGTATTCGGCGGCCATCCGCTCGTAGCGCTCGTCCGGGTAGACGCGGCTGGGGCCGGCGCCCGATCCGGGGACGGCGCCGGCGGCGACGACGGCCAGGCCGTGCCGGGCGGCGGACTCGACGAGCGAGCGGCGCTTCTCGATCAGGTCGGCGCGCAGGGCGGTCAGGTCGGTGTGCACGCCGGTGGCCGTCTCGACCATCGACCGGTGCAGCTCCGGCTCGGCGTCCGCGCCGCGCAGGATCCGCCGGGCGGCGGGCGACAGGTCGCCGGTCTCGGCGTCGACGACGTGGAACTCCTCCTCGACGCCGATCGTGTCGCCGGGGCGCACCTCGCCGGCGACGACCGCGTCCGGGCTCACCATCGGCTGTGCACCCCGGCCCGGACGAGCTCGTCGTAGACCTCGCGGACCGCGTCGTGGGTGGCGGCGGGCAGCGGCTCGGCGCCGGCGACGGCCGCGTTGGCGCGGGCCTGCTCGCCGTTGCGGGCGCCGGGGATGACCACCGAGACGGCCGGGTGGTCGACGATCCAGCGCAGCGCGAACTGCGCCATGGTCAGGCCTTCGGGCTTGAGCGGGGCGAGCCGGCGCACGGCGGCGAGGCCGGTGTCGTAGTCGACGCCGGAGAACGTCTCGCCCTGGTCGAACGCCTCGCCGTGCCGGTTGTAGGTGCGGTGGTCGTCGGCGCCGAACGTGGTGTGCTCGTCGTAGCGCCCGGAGAGCAGGCCGCTGGCGAGCGGGACGCGGGCGATGATGCCGACGCCCATCTTCTCCGCCGCGGGCAGCACGTCGTCGAGGGGCTTGAGCCGCAGCATGTTGAAGATGATCTGCACGGTGGCGACGCCGGGCCGGGCGATGGCGGTCAGCGCCTCGGCGGCCGTCTCGACGCTGACCCCGTAGGACTTGATCCGGCCCTCCTGGACCATGAGGTCCAGGCCGTCGAACACCTCGTCGGTGGAGTACACCTCCGACGGCGGGCAGTGCAGCTGGACCAGGTCGATGGTGTCGACGCCCAGGTTCTCCCGGGACCGGTCGTTCCACGCGCGGAAGTTGTCCAGGTTGTACCGCTCGGCCTCCTGCGGGACGCGGCGGCCCATCTTGGTGGCGACCGTGATGCCGGGGCGGTCCTTGACGAAGGCCCCGACGAGACGTTCGCTGCGGCCGTCGCCGTAGACGTCGGCGGTGTCGATGAACGTCACGCCCGCCTCGTGCGCGGCGGCCAGGGTCGCGAGTGCCTGGTCCTCGTCGACCTCGCCCCAGTCGGCGCCGAGCTGCCATGCGCCGAGCCCGACCACGCCGACCGGGGCACCGGTCCGTCCTAAGATCCGTTGCTGCATGCCGCCCAGACTATGGCGTCACGCGAAGACCGGCACGTTCTCCCGCACGAGCCGCCAGTTCGGGACGTAGAAGTCAGCCGGATTGATGGATCCCTTGGCCTGCGCCCAGTCGATCAGCAGCTGCCGGATCTCCTGCTGCGCGTTGTACACCTGCGTCTTGACGATGCCGGGGAAGTTGCCGCCGCCGGAGCGCCGGTAGTTGTTGACCGCGACCACGAACTGCTCGGCGTCGCCGACCGGGGTGGTGGTGCCCGGGTGGACGAGCCGGGTGATGCGCTGCCCGACGGGCCTGCTGATGTCGATGTCGTACTCGACGCCGGAGATCACGTCGTAGTTGTAGTCGGGCACCAGCGGGTCGCTGATCGTCGCCGGGTCGACGGGCGCGCCGACCGGCAGCGTGACGAAGTACTTCGCGGAGTACTCCAGGTAGGCGCGGACCTCGGCGCCGGTCAGCACGACCGCCTCGAGGGTGTTGTCGTAGATGTACAGCCCCGCGACGTCCTTGATCTTCACCTCGCCGGCCGGGAACACCGCGGTCCGGGAGAACGGCGCCGCGATCGACAGCACCGGCAGCGCCGTGCCGAGCGCGGCGGTGACGGTGTCGGTCTGGACCTTGTTGATGTAGTCCAGGATCGGCGTGTCCTTGTAGCGGGACTCGGCCGCCGACAGCGTCTCGGTCGACGTGGCGACGACCTGGTTGACGTAGGCGACGGTCTTCGCGTGCTGGGCGCGCACCGCGGCGAGGACCTTCGGGTCGGCCTCGACCGTGTTGGTGTTGAGCGTGGTGGCCGCCTTCGACGTGACCGTCCAGCCGTTGCGCTCGCGGCTGAGCTGGAAGTCCATCCGGGTGAGCCGCTGGCCCCACTTCGACGGCTCCGACGTCAGCACCTGCGCGCCGGTCGCGGTGTTGGTGACGAAGCGCTGCGGGACGTCGGCGTGCGCGTGGCCGAAGAGGATCGCGTCGATGCCGGGGACCTGCTGGGCGATGAGCGCCGTCGGGTTCTCGTTGGGCAGCTCCGGGCCGTAGCTGGACGTGCCGCTGTCGCCGCCGTGCGCGGAGATGAGCACGATGTCGGCGCCGCGGCGGCGCATCTCGGGCACGTACTTCTTCGCGGTCGCGACCAGGTCGTCGAAGCGGAGCCTGCCCTCGACGTTGGCCCGGTCCCAGATGGCGACGCCCGGGTTGGTGAGGCCGAGGATGCCGACCCGGAGGTTGGGCGCGCCGTGGCCCAGGTCGACCTTCTTGATGACGTACGGCGCGAACGCCGGCCGCCCGGTCTTCACGTTGACCGCGTTGGCGGCCAGGGCGGGGAAGCCCAGCTGCCGGATCCACAGGGCGAGCAGCGGCAGCCCGTAGTTGAACTCGTGGTTGCCGAGGGTGACGGCGTCGTACTCGATGACGTTCATCGCCCGGGCCATCGGGTGCTTCTCACCGGTCGTGGTGATCGGCTCCTGCTTGGCGTAGTACGTCGCCAGGGGCGTGCCCTGGATGGTGTCGCCGGCGTCGAGGACCAGGGTGGCCTTGCCCCGGCGCTCGGCCCGGATCTGGTTGACCAGCGTGGCGACCTTGGCCAGGCCGACGTCGTTGTGGGCGCTGTCGTCGTATTCGGCGTCCTTGTAGTAGTCCCAGTTGTAGACGTTGCCGTGGGTGTCCGACGTGCCCAGCAGCGTGAGGTCCCAGGTCCTGGGGGTGCCTGGGTGGTGCGCGGGTGCCGCGCTCGCCTCGCCGCCGGCGACGAAGGGTGCCGCCGCCGCGGCCGCCGCGACGGCCAGGACGGCCCGCCGGGAGGTGCCTGAAGGTTCGTTCATGTCCGGCACCATATGCGCGAATCGATGGTATGGGCGAATCGATAGCTTGACGTTCGTCGATGGACGTCGGGACCATTGCGGTCGGGACCCCTCGACCCTGGGAGCAGCTCACGTGAAGAAGCTCTGTGCCGCGGCCGTGGCGGCGGTCCTCGCCGCCACCGCGCTGCCGTCCGCCGCGGGCGCCGCGCCGGCGAAGATCCTGCTCGCCGCCGCGCCCGACATCTCCGTCACCAACGTCAAGGCGCACCTGACCCAGCTGCAGAGCATCGCGACCGCCAACGGCGGCAACCGCGCCCACGGCCGGCCCGGCTACCTGGCCTCGGTCAACTACGTGAAGGGGCTGCTGGACGCCGCCGGCTACACCACCGTCGTGCAGTCGTTCACGTACAACGGCGCCACCGGGTACAACCTGATCGCGGACTGGCCGGGCGGCGACCCCGACAACGTCGTCATGGTCGGGGCGCACCTGGACAGCGTCACCGCCGGGCCGGGCATCAACGACAACGGCTCCGGCTCCTCGGCCAACCTCGAGGTCGCGCTCGAGGTGTCCCGGCGGTCCCTCGCGACCACGAAGCACCTGCGCTTCGGCTGGTGGGGCGCGGAGGAGCTCGGGCTGCGCGGCTCGACCGCCTACGTCAACAGCCTGCCCGCCGCGGAGAAGGCGAAGATCAAGGCGTACCTCAACTTCGACATGGTCGGCTCGCCGAACCCCGGCTACTTCCTCTACGACGGCGACAACTCCGACGGCGTCGGCTCGGGCCCCGGCCCGGCCGGCTCGGCGGCCCTGGAACAGACGCTGAAGGACTACTTCACCGCCATCGGCGTGCCGACCGAGGGCACCGACTTCGACGGCCGCTCCGACTACGGGCCGTTCATCGCCGCGGGCATCCCGGCCGGCGGCATCTTCACCGGCGCGGAGGGCCGCAAGACCGCGGCGCAGGCGACGAAGTGGGGCGGCACGTCCGGCACCGCCTTCGACGTCTGCTACCACCGCGCCTGCGACACCACCGCCAACATCGACGACACCGCCCTGGACCGCAACAGCGACGCCATCGCCTACGCGGTGTGGACGCTGACGACCGCGCCGACGACGCCGCCCGGCAGCACCGTCTACAGCGACACGTTCGAGACGGCGACCGGCTGGACGGTCAACCCGTCCGGCACCGACACCGCGACGTCGGGCGCGTTCGAGCGGGCCGACCCGGCCGCCACCAGCTCCGGCGTCGCGCTGCAGCTCGGCACCACCGTCAGCGGCTCCTTCGACCTGGTCACCGGCGCGGCGGCGGGCAGCGGCGCGGGCAGCTACGACGTGGACGGCGGGGTCACCAGCATCCGCTCGCCCGCGATCACGCTGCCGGCGACCGGCACGTTGACGCTCACGTTCTCCTGGTACCTGGCCCACCTCAACAACGCGACCAGCGCCGACTACCTGCGGGTGCGCATCGTCGGCAGCACCACGACGACCGTGTTCACGCAGGCGGGCGCCGCGACGAACCGGGCCGGCGCCTGGGCGTCGGCGAGCGTCGGCCTGAACGCCTACGCGGGCCAGACGGTCCGGATCCTGGTCGAGGCCGCCGACTCCGGCACCGCCAGCCTGGTGGAGGCCGGCGTCGACGACGTGAAGATCACCCGGTCGTGACCCGCGGGGGCCGGTCCGCCGGGCCGGCCCCCATCAGGGCGCCGATGCCGCTCACGTACGACTCGCGGTCGACCTCCCCGATGAGGACGCGCTGCAGGATGTACCCCTGGACGAGGCCGAAGATCGCCGAGCCGATCGCGACCGGGTCGGCGTCCGCTGACACCTGGCCGTTGTCCTGGGCGCGGCGGGCCAGGGCGACCGCGTTGCCCCGGATGCGGCCGTAGATCTCGGTGATGAGCGCGGCGAACTCGGGGTCGTGCACCGCCTCGCCCCACACCTGCACGGCGATGCGGACCGTGCCGTCGTCGGTGAGGTTGATGTCGATCTGCCGCAGCAGGTCGTCGATCACCACGAGCACCGGCGGCGCCGGGTCCTGCCGCAGCAGGTGGTCCGCGGTCGCCTGCACGACGCTGATCTTCTCCGAGGCGATCGCCTTGATCAGCGCGGACTTGCTGTCGAAGTAGCGGTAGAACGCGCCGACCGACAGCCCCGCCTCCTTGATGACATCCTGCATGGACGTCTGATGGAAGCCGTTGCGCAGGAAGCACCGCGTCGCCGCGTCGATGATCTGCTCACGGCGGGCGGCGAGATGGGCTTCGGAGACGCGGGGCATGCTCCCAGTATAGAAAGCGAATGTTCGCTTTCCGATTGTGATGTCATACTCCCCGCCGTGACCGCTCTGCTCGCCCGCCGGTGGCGGCTGCCCGCCGTCCTCGCCTGCGTCGCCGTCTGCGTCTGGGTCTCCTGGTTCACCCAGGACCAGCACGAGTGGCTGACCAGGGCCGTCGTCCTGCCCGTCCCGGCGATCATCGCGGTGTTCGTGGCGCCCACCTGGCGGGTCGGGGTGCCGGCGGTCGCCGCGCTGCTCGTCGCCGCGCCCGTGCTCGTCCTGCTGTCGACCGGCCGGGCCGGGGTGCTGCAGCCGCCCTCGACGGACTGGTTCGTGCCGTACGTGCTGCTCGCCCTCGTCGCGTGGGGTGCCGGCTTCGCGGCCCGGGTCCGGGCCGCCGGGCCGGACGCCCGCGGGACCCTGCTCATGATCGGCGGCGGGATCGCGGCCCTGCTCCTGTGCGTCGGGACCGTCGTCATCGGTGGCGGCGGCAACGCGCTGCCGTCCGGCGACGCCAGACAGTGGGTGCACGGCGACGACCTGCCCGACGGGGTCGGGCTGCGCCGGATGGCCTTCTGGGGCGACTGCGAGACCGAATCGGGCGAGGTCGTGCAGTGCCCGCAGGCCACCGAGTTCTGGGCGACCGACGGCCGGCCCGCGGGCGAGATCGCCGCGCAGCTCGCCGCCGAGCTACGGGCGCTGGGCTGGCCGGTCACGGAGCAGGTGCCCGGCGTCTACGCCGGCTGCCTGCCGATGCGGGGCGTGCTCACCTGGGACGACAGCATCTGCGCCGAGGTCGCCCCGGCCGAGGAGGCGTCGCTGCGCCCGAACAACCCGAACAGCACCACCTCGGTGATGCTCACGCTGGGCTGACGCTGTCGCGAGCCTCAGCCGCGGGCTGCGTCTCGGGCGCGGGCCGGCGTTTTGAGCGCGGGCAGGCGCCGCGGGGCGTGGGTCGCGTCTCGGGTCCAGGTCGCATCGCGGGCGGGGCGCGGCTGCGTCGCGGATGCGTGCCGGGTCCAGGTCGCGTCGCGTGCGCGCCTCAGCCTCGGGCTGCGTCGCGGTCGGGGGTCGCGTCTGGTTGCGGCGCGGGCGGCGCGCGCTTCAGCGTCGGGCTGCGTCGCGGGCGCGGGTCGTGCCTCGGGTCGACGTTGCTTCGCGGGCGCAGACGTGGGCTGCGCCTCAGCCGCGTCGGTGTCGCGGCCTGACCGGTGTCGCGGGTGCGGGTCGGTGCCTCAGACGCGGGTGGCGCTGAAGATCATCGCGGTCATGACGACGCCGCCGGCGGCGGCGTTGGACAGCATCAGCCTGGGGGAGAGGCGGGTGACCGGGTTGGTCTTGTCGACCGCGGTCGCCTTGCGGTTGCCGGTCGAGAACGCGGTCAGCTCCATCCCGCCGTCCGGCGTCGGCTTGCAGGTCACCTGCAGCGGCGTCGAGGCGGTCGTCGGCGGACCGGCGTTCTTCGGCTTCGCCGACGCGGCGAGCTTCGTCGGCTGCCCGCCGACCAGCTTGTCGATCTGGATGACACCGTCGGCGCCGACCTCGAACGTGTAGCCGTTGCCCAGGTCCGCGCCGTCCAGGCAGGCGGCACCGATCTTGGCGCCGCCGGCCGCCTTGCCGACCGCGGCGAACTCCAGGTCCATGGTGAAGCCGCCGCCCTGCACCGCGAGCCGCTGCTCCGGGCCCGGCGCGACGCAGCGGGTGTTGGGCTGCTCGGCGGTGATCCGCAGCGCGTCCGGCACCTCGACCTTGCAGCCGGCGGCGGCACCCCACGGCACCTTCTGCTGCAGCGCCGCGACGGTCTTCGTACCCTTCAGCGTCCACGGCCCGACGGCACCGACGGAGCACGCGATCACCGGGCGTTCCGTCCAGTCCGGCGGCAGCATCGGCTTGTCCAGGGGCAGGAACGACTGGCCGTACGGCACCCCCAGGTACGCGCCGTAGGACTGCTCGCAGACCGCCTTCGCCGCCGCGTCGACGGCCTCGCGGCCCGGGTCGGCGAGGAACGGCAGGTGTCCGACGTAGGTGACCTCGCCGATGTGCGCGGCGTTGCACGGCGTCACGTAACGCAGCTGCGACGACCCGCCGATCCAGTCGAAGCACTCGCCGGCCTTGAGCTCGAACTGGTCGCCGACGAACATGTCCGCGGCGGCCTTGGACGGGTCGGCGAGGGCCCGCGCGATCCGGTCGCCGTCGTCGTTGCCGGTGACCTGCAGCCCCTTGTCGAGCAGCGCGAGCAGCGACGGCGACAGGCCGTCGACGCCGACGGCGGTGTCGTGGACCGCCTGCCGGTGCGACGGGGACAGGCCCGCCACGACGACGACCTTGCCCTGCTCGGTGCGCAGGTAGTACTCGAAGCCCAGCCAGTGCCCGGCGCCGGTGCCGAGCAGGGGCACGGCGACCGCGACGGCGAGGACGGCGTAGCCCGCGACGGTGCCCCAGGCCCGGCCGACCGACGCGGCGATGACCGCGGCGGCGCCGATGAGGATCCCGCCGAGCAGCCCGATCGCGCCGCCGGTGGACAGGATGAGCCGCAGGGGCTCGGCGAGCAGCCAGCCGGCGATCCCGCCGGCGCGGGAGGTGCCGCCGTCGAACAGGCTCGGGTTGCCCCGCACGAGGTGCAGCAGCCCGAGCGTGGCCAGGGCGATGCCGGTCGTGCGGGTGAGGACCCGTTCGCGGAGGTACTGCACGGTGGCGATGGCCAGGTCGCGCAGCTCGGCACCGGTCCACACCCGCCGGTCGACGAACGGCACGAGCGGCAGCTGCCACGGCCAGGTGGCCCGCGGCAGCCGCGGCAGCGGCCAGAGCAGCAGCAGCGGCAGGACCGGCAGCGCGTACGCCGCGTACCCGAACACGAACGTGAAGATCGCCGTGGCGACGCCGTGGACGGGCACCTGCGGCACCCACAGCAGAGCGACGAGGGCGGCGGTGACCAGCGCGATGATCCCGATCCGGGGCCACGAGGGGCGCTCCGGGCGGGGTCTCGCCGGCTTCTCGAGGGGCTTTTCCAGTGGTACGGGACGCTGCTGCCGCCCGGTGGCCGTCCGGTCGTCCGGGTGGGCCGGCTCGTCCGGGTGGCCCGGCTCGGGGGTGCTCGCCGCGCGGCGGGTGCGGCGGTGCGAGCCGGACTCCGCGGCGGTGGCGCCCTGCCAGTCGGTGAGCGCGGCGCGGACCTGGTCGGTGGCGGCGACGCCGAGCAGCAGACCCACGAGCAGGGTCAGCACGACCTGCCAGAGCGGCGGGGCGGCGGCGATGCCGGCGAGCGTGGACAGGCCGAGGACGGCCGCGGTCCCCAGGGTCAGCAGCGCGACCGCGGGTAACGCAGCGCGAACGCGCTCACCGACCTCGGACATGGCTCTGGAGCATGGCACCCGCCGTACCCCATCGCAACATGCCTAAGTCTGGCTTAAAAAACCGTCGCCGCTTTGCCGCTACATCTCGGTGCGGTTGGCGGCGCAGGCGTCGATGACCGGCTTGAACGCGTCACGCTCCGCATCGGTGATCTTCAGTTCTGTGTACAGCGGCGGCCCGCCGTCGAGGCTCAGCCAGGCCGGGAAGACGTACGGCTTCTTGATCTCGGCGAGGGCGTGCGGGGTGCACCGTTCGCCGTCGACCACGACCGGGACGCTGACCTCGCTCTGCCCGGGCTGCAGGACGGCGTACGGCTTCGGGGTCTGCTCCCGGGCGGGCAGCGGCAGGACCTCCAGCAGGATGCTGCCGACGAACTCCTGCAGAGTGACGGTCCCGGGGTAACCGGCCCGCTTCAGGATCACGGTCCCGTTGAGCCAGCCGCTGGGCAGGTGCGTCCACGGGCCGAACGTCAGGGTCACCTGGCGGTCCAGGTACGCCTGCTGGCAGTCGATCGCGAGCAGCTTGTCGAGCATCGGGTCGGGGTCGGGCAGCGGCAGCCGGAGCTCGTGGCGCTCGCCGTCCTCGGTACGGACGGAGAAGCCCACGTGTGAGGCGGCGCTGCGCGGCTTGAGCTCGTCGCCCTGGCAGACCCCCGTGCCGTAGGAGACCGGCACGTCGACGCGCAGGCCGCCGACGGGCAGCGGGGCGTCGACGGTGACCGGCCCGACGCCCTTGAACGACGGCGCCTGCAGCTCGACCCGCTCGACGGTGACCTTGGCCGGGCCGTCGTTGTGCATGGAGATCTGCACCGTGTGCCGGACCTCGTCGACCCGGCCCTGGGTCAGCTCGACCCGCAGCTTGACCGGATCGTCGTCGGCCTTGTCCTTCGCGGTGCCGGAGCAGCCGGCGAGCAGGGCGACCACCACGACGAGCGCCAACCGCTTCATAGCGACCTATGTTGGCACGATCCAGTGCAGCAGCGCACGGGCCGCCTCGAGGACGAGGTCACGGTCGTACGTGAGGGCGTAGGTGAAGCGGCGGTCGCCGTCGGGACCGTCGTCGGCGAGGTCCCGCGCGACGAGCGCGCCGGCGAAGTGCGGGCCGACGACCACGACGTTCCACTCGCCGCGCAGCGGGTCGCCGGCCGGGATGGCGGCGCCCCTGACCCCCGGCACCGGTGCGCTGGGTATCTCCGTGCCGAGGGCGCCGACCAGCGCGGCGGTCTGCGCGACGGTGGCGTACCGGCGGGCGGTCCGGGCGGTCAGGAACCGGGCCTCCTGGAAGCAGCCGAGCAGGATCGGCGGCTCCGCCGCGTCGAGCGCCTTCTCCTCCAGGTACCGGCTGAGCGGCATGAGCATCCGTTTCGTCGCCTCGGCCGTCGGGCGGCGCGACGAGACGATCTCGTACGGCGTCCTCGTGCCCGTCCCGCCCGGCGGGGCGACGAACGGCACCGGCAGGGTCGCGCTGCGCTCGGCGACGTCCGCCGGCAGCGGTCCCGGCCGGCCGAACAGCCAGCCCTGGCCGAGCGTCGCGCCCATGCCCAGGGCGGCGGCGACGTGCTCGCGGGTCTCGATGCCCTCGGCGAGGACGGCGGCGCCCGTGCGTTCGGCGTACGCGACGATCGCGTTGACGACCCGGGCGGCGTAGGCGCCGTCGGGCTGCTGGGTGAGGTGCCGGTCGACCTTGACCACGTCCGGGTGCACGAACGGCATGACCGCCAGGGACGCCGGCTCCGCGCCGACGTCGTCCAGGGCGACGCCCCAGCCGGAGCCGCGGCACGCCTCGGCGGCGGTGAGCAGGGCGGCGGGGTCGCCGGCGATGGCCCGTTCGGTCATCTCGACGACCACCCGCAGCCGCAGCTGCGCGTCGAGGATCGTCGGGGCGAGGTCGGGCGGGCACGGCACGCCGAGCGCGGCGGGCTCGGCGTTGACGAACAGGGTCAGCCCGAGCGGCAGGCCGGCGTCGATCGCGGCCCGGTAGGCGGTGGCCCGGCAGACCCAGTCGAGCTCGGCGAGGCGCCCGGCCTGGCCGGCGGCCTGGAACAGGTCCATCGGCGCCTCCCAGGGGGTGCCGGCCGGACCGCGGGTGAGCGCCTCGTAGCCGACGACCTCGGGGCGGTGGCGGCGCCACGAGTCCATCCGCACGATCGGCTGGAAGACGGTGGTGACGGCACGGGCATCGATGACGTCGTCGATGCCACGGATGATGGTGGTGCCGTCCATGCCCCTCGGTTCGGCCCGGAAGCGCCGAAACTGAGGGTAATCGCCTGTTTGGCTTGTGGTGGGGTCGCTCCGGTAGGTTGGCTGCGATGCGACGTGTACTGGTGGTGACGCTGCTGCTCGGCCTGACGGCGTGCTCCGCCCCGGCCGATCCGTCCCCGTCCGCCTCGTCCGGCGCCGCGGGTCTCGTGCGGACCGCCGGGTGCGGCGCGTCCCCGTCCGTGGACCCGGTGGAGGTGGCCGCGCAGATCGGGGCGAAGGGCGAGGCCGACTTCGCGGCCGTGTTCGCCGGCGCCCGGGTCGGCGACGACGGCGTCGAGGTCTACCGCAAGCCGTCCGCCGACCTCGACAAGTGGATCACGTCGACCTTCGCCTCGTCGTGCGTGACCGTGCGCGACGCGAAGTTCTCCGCCGCCGAGCTGGCGAAGCGGTATGCGCAGGTCAACGACGACAACACCTACTGGGCCGAGCAGGGCGTGCACGTCAACAGCGTGTCGTCGGACTTCGTGCGCGGGGTGGTCGTCGTCGGGACCTCCGAGGTCGACAAGGCCAAGCCGCTGTTCGCCGCCCGGTATGCCGACGGCGCCCCCGTGGAGGTCGTGGACGAGGCTCCCGCCTAGATGGGTGGATGGCGCGAGATCATCGACGGGATCGGCGAGCGCACCGAGTTCGGCAACGCCAGGCTCGTGCGCGACCCGCGCCGCAAGGGCGGCTGGACGCTGCTGTTCGAGGAGGTCCAGCAGTCCTACGTCGACGTGGCCGATCCGACGTACCTGAGTTTCGAGTACACCCGGCGTATCGCCGCGGTCGTGGACACCATGGCACCGCCGGGGCAGCCGCTGACCGTGCTGCACCTCGGCGGTGGTGCTTTCACGATGCCGCGGTACGTGACCGCGACCAGGCCCGGCTCGACCCAGGTGATCGTCGAGCGGGACCGGCAGCTGGCCGGGTTCGTGCAGCGTGTGCTGCCGCTGGCCGACCCGTCGGGCGTCTCGTTCGTCTTCGGCGACGCCCGGGCGGTCGTGGCCGACATTCCCGACATTTCCTATGATCTGGTGATCGGCGACGTGTACGACGCCGCGCAGATGCCGCAGAGCGTGTCGGACGTCACGTTCGCCGCGGAGGTGGCCCGGATCCTGCGCCCGGACGGGGTCTACGCGGTCAACGTCGCGGACCTCGCGCCACTGACCTTCTCCCGGGGGCAGGCGGCCACGCTGCGCACCGCCTTCGGCGACCTGTGCCTGCTGGTGCGTCCGGAACTCCTGCGGGGCCGGCGCTTCGGCAACGTGGTTTTTGCGGCCTCGCCCGCCGCAGACAGGCTGCCTGTCGGCCGGCTGGCCGCGATCCTCGGGCGGGACCGCCAGCCGGCGCAGGTCGTCAGCGGCGCCGGACTGGACCTGCTGACCGCCGGCGCGGAGCCGGTGATCCTGCCGTGACGGGTGGGTCGTGCGTGCCCCGGGTGGGATTCGAACCCACACTGTCGGAGGTTTGAGCTCCGTTCCTCTGCCGATTGGGATACCGGGACGAGTACGCCGCACCAGGGTACCCACTAGTCTGATCGCGGCGGTAACCGCCGTCAGTCGTGTCAGTCAGGTTAGTCGAGTCGGATCGGGAGTTGCGCGTGGCCGAGGCACAGAGCCGCCGGGTGCTCATCGCGGAAGACGAGGCGCTCATCCGCCTCGACCTGCGCGAGATGCTCGTCGAGGAGGGCTACGACGTGGTCGGCGAGGCCGGCGACGGCGAGACCGCCGTCCGTCTCGCCGAGGAGCTCAGGCCCGACCTGGTCATCATGGACATCAAGATGCCGATCATGGACGGGCTGGCCGCCGCGGAGAAGATCGCCGGCGCCCGTCTCGCGCCGGTCGTCATCCTCACCGCGTTCAGCCAGCGGGACCTGGTCGAGCGGGCGCGCGCCGCGGGCGCGATGGCCTATCTGGTGAAGCCGTTCCAGAAGAGCGACCTGGTGCCTGCCGTGGAGATCGCGGTCTCGCGCTTCGCGGAGCTGGCGGTGCTCGAGGAGGAGGTCGCCACGCTGACCGACCGCCTGGAGACCCGCAAGGTCGTCGAGCGGGCCAAGGGGCAGCTCATGGCGACCTACTCGATGAACGAGCCGCAGGCGTTCAAATGGATTCAGCGCACCGCGATGGACCACCGAATGACCATGCGCGAAGTGGCTGATCGGATCATCACGGAAACCGCCACCGGTAACAGCACTGTAACCCCGGAGTCCTGACCTTTTACCTGCGCAGGGCCTGTCTGTGCAGGTAAAGCCTTGACTCGAATAACGGCTTGGTAACGGCGCTCAATCGGCTTGTGGCGCGGGCTATGATCCGCCAGTCCCGAGGGTCGGGACGGATTGCCGCCATGAGTTATTCGAGGAGCACCATTGCGTAGAGCCGTGATCATGCTCACGGCCTTCCTGGCCTGCGTGATGCTCTCCTTCGGTCTGGGCGCCACAAGCGCGTGGGCCGAAGGGGAAGCGCTGCAGGGGACGTTGACGAACAACGGCGCTCCGGTCGCCGGTGTCAAGATCAAAGCGTCTACCCAGGACGGCGCGCCCGCCGGTGAGGCCACATCCGACGAGCAGGGCAAGTGGAGTATCCCGGTCACCGGTCCGGGCACCTACAAGGTGGACCTCGATGTCGCGTCGCTGCCCGCCGGGGTCGGCCTGACCAACAACCGGCCCAGCCTGACGCCGACCGTCGCTGACGGGCAGGCGCGCAATGTGCTGTTCCCGCTCGGCCCGGCCGGCACCAGCATCGGCGGCGGCAGCCAGCCCGGCACGAACGACAGCGGGGGAGGCTCGTCGTTCGACCGGTTCGCCGACCTGCTGTACTCCGGCCTGCACTTCTCGCTGATCATCGCGCTCGCGGCGCTCGGCATCTCGCTGATCTTCGGCACCACCGGCCTGACCAACTTCGCCCACGGCGAGATGGTCACCCTCGGCGGCCTGCTCACGTTCCTGTTCAACGTGACGATCGGCATGCCGCTGGTGCTGTCCGGGATCATCTCCGTGGTCATCGGCGCCGCCCTGGGCTACTTCCAGGACCGCGCGTTCTGGGGCTGGCTGCGCAAGCGCCGCACCAACCTGGTGACCATGATGATCATCTCGATCGGTCTGTCGCTGCTGGTGCGCTACGTCTTCCTGTACTTCTTCGGCGGTGAGTCGCGCAACTTCGCCGACTACAACGCCCAGGCGGGCGAGCAGTTCGGGCCGTTCCTGATCGCGCCGAAGAACCTGATCGCCGACGGCATCGCCCTCGTCGTCCTCGCGGCCGTGTCGTTCGCGCTGGTCGGCACCCGGCTGGGCAAGGCGACCCGCGCGGTCGCCGACAACCCGGCCCTGGCCGCCGCGTCCGGCATCAACGTCGACCGCATCATCCGCCTCGTGTGGACGATCGGTGGCGGCCTCGCCGCGCTCAGCGGCGTCATCCTCGGCGCCTTCCAGGGCGTCGGCTTCCAGATGGGCTTCCAGATCCTGCTGCTGATCTTCGCCGCGGTGACCCTCGGCGGCTTCGGCACGGCCTGGGGCGCGCTGCTCGGCAGCCTCGTCATCGGGTTGTTCATCCAGATCTCCACGCTGTGGATCCCGACCGAGTTGAAGTCTGTGGGCGCCCTCGCGGTGCTGATCGTGATCCTGCTCTTCCGGCCGCAGGGCATCCTCGGTCGCCGGGCCCGGATCGGCTGAGGGGACGACCATGAACTGGAGCAGTATCTTCAGCGTGTCGCTGGAAGCCATCATCGGTTCCACGACCATTGCTTACGCCCTCGCGGCCATCGGTCTCAACGTCCACTTCGGCTACACTGGCCTGCTCAACTTCGGCCAGTCCGCCTTCCTCGGCGTCGGCGCCTACGGCATCGCGATCACCGTGGCCACCTTCGGGCTGTCACTGTGGCTCGGCGTCGCCATCGGCCTGGCCGCGGCGGTGGTCCTCGCGCTGCTGCTCGGTATCCCGACGCTGCGCCTGCGCGCCGACTATCTGGCGATCGTCACGATCGCCGCGGCCGAGATCATCCGGCTCTTCTACCGCGCCACCGACCTGCGCAAGTGGACCGGTGCCTCGGACGGCCTGCAGAGCTTCTCGCAGGACTTCTACGACCTCAACCCGTTCGCCGGGAGCAAGGGCGTCGACCTCGGGCTCATCACGTTCACCGACCGTGAGCTGTGGATCCTGGTCGTCGGCTGGACCCTCGTCGCGATCAGCTGCCTCGTGGTCTACCTGCTGATGAGCAGCCCCTGGGGCCGCGTGCTCAAGGCCATCCGCGAGGACGAGGACGCCGTGCGCAGCCTCGGCAAGAACGTCTTCTCGTACAAGATGCAGTCGCTGGTCCTCGGTGGCGTCATCGGTGCCCTCGGCGGTTTCGTCTTCGCCCTCGACCGGGCGGCGGTCCAGCCGGACACGTACGGCACGGAGTTCACGTTCTTCGCGTACACCATCGTCATCCTCGGCGGCGCGGCCCGCGTCTTCGGTCCGGTCGTCGGCTCGATGATCTTCTGGGTGCTGCTGGTCTTCATCGACTCCACGCTGAGCGAGGCGTCCAACAACAAGGTCTTCCCGGAGTGGTTCATGACCACCTCGCAGGCCGGCTCGGTCCGCTACATCCTGGTCGGTCTCGGCCTCATCCTGCTGCTGATCTACCGGCCGCAGGGCATCTTCGGCGACAAGAGGGAGGTCATGCTCGATGGACGTTGAGAAGTCCGATCGGGCCGCCCGGACGCGAGCCGTGCAGGCCCTGGCCGGTCTGCCGTGCGAGCCCGGCGTCCCGAAGCCCGACCCGATCCTCGTCGCCGACAACGTGGTGCGCCGCTTCGGCGGCCTCACCGCCGTCGACGTCAAGCACGTCGAGATCCAGCGCGGCTCCATCACGGCCCTCATCGGCCCCAACGGCGCCGGCAAGACGACCTTCTTCAACCTGCTCACCGGCTTCGACGCGCCCGACGAGGGCTCGTGGACGTTCAACGGCAAGTCGCTGTCGGGGGTGGCGGCCCACAAGGTCGCGCGGGCCGGCATGGTCCGCACCTTCCAGCTCACGAAGGCCCTGTCCAAGCTCAAGGTCATCGACAACATGCGGCTCGGCGCCACCGGGCAGCGTGGCGAGACCTTCTGGCGCGCGCTGCTGCCCGGCACCTGGAAGCAGCAGGAGGCCGAGGTCACGGCCCGCGCCGAGGACCTGCTCACCCGCTTCAAGCTCATCGCCAAGAGGGACGACTTCGCCGGCAGCCTCTCCGGCGGCCAGCGCAAGCTCCTGGAGATGGCGCGGGCCCTCATGGTCCAGCCGGAGATGGTCATGCTCGACGAGCCGATGGCCGGGGTCAACCCGGCGCTGACGCAGTCGCTGCTCGGCCACGTCAAGCAGCTGCGCGAGGACGGCATGACCGTGCTGTTCGTCGAGCACGACATGGACATGGTCCACGACATCAGCGACTGGATCATCGTCATGGGGCAGGGCGGCGTCATCGCCGAGGGCACCCCGGACAAGGTCATGGCCGACCCTCGGGTGATCGACGCCTACCTGGGCGCTCACCACGACGGCGCGGTCAAGACCGTCGGCGGCGAGGAGGTGGACGCCTCGACGCTGGACGAGTCCGGCGGCGACGTCACGCTGATCGGGGCCGTCGACGAGCTCTCCGATTCCGCTGAGAACGACCCGAAGGGGGGACTGGCATGACCGAATCCATCGAGGAAGACGCTCCGGTCGCCAGCAACGAGATCCTCGACCGCGGCGACCACCTGTCGCGTGCGGACGGGGCGGTCCTGCGGGCCGACGACGTCACCGCGGGGTACCTGCCGGGCGTCAACATCCTCAACGGCGCTGACCTGTACGTGCACGACGGCGAGCTGGTGGGCATCATCGGGCCCAACGGCGCCGGCAAGTCGACCCTTCTGAAAGCCATGTTCGGCCTGGTCAACATCCGCTCGGGGGCTGTCACCCTGCGCGGGGAGAACATCACCAACCTCAAGGCGCACGCGCTGGTGGAGCGGGGCATCGGCTTCGTACCCCAGAACAACAACGTGTTCGCCGCGCTCACCATCGAAGAGAACCTGCAGATGGGCACGTTCCTGAAGCCGAAGCGCTACAAGGAGCGCTTCGACTTCGTGACCCAGCTGTTCCCGACCCTGGCCGAGCGGCGCAAGCAGCGGGCCGGGCTCATGTCGGGCGGTGAGCGGCAGATGGTCGCCATGGCCCGCGCGCTCATGATGGAGCCGACCGTACTGCTGCTGGACGAGCCCTCCGCGGGCCTCTCGCCGGCGCTGCAGGACGAGGTGTTCTTCCGGACCAAGCAGATCAACTCGACCGGCGTGACGGTCGTGATGGTCGAGCAGAACGCCCGCCGGTGCCTGCAGATCTGCGACCGCGGTTACGTGCTCGATCAGGGGCGCAACGCCTACACCGCCTCGGGTCAGGACCTCATCAACGACCCGCGGGTGATCGAGTTGTACCTGGGCACGCTCGCCCGCGCCTGAACCATCGTTTTTGCTATCCCGCGCCCCCTCCGGGGGCGCGGGATATGTGTTTGTGACGCCTGCACGAAAAGGGCCCCACCGCTTCCGCGGTGGGGCCCTTCCGGTTATTCAGATCAGATCTTGCCGGTCTGGTACTTCACGTCCGACGTGAGCTTGTTGTTCGCGTCGTAGGTGTAGACACCGATGGTGGCCTCGGCCGGGTCACCGGCGTCGTTGAAGGAGATCGGGCCGCTCAGGCCGTCGTAGTCGATGTCCTTCTTGGCCTTGATCAGGTCGGCGCAGGACTTGAAGTCCGTGCACTTCTCGCCGCCCTTGGAGACGGTGATCAGGTGCTTCGCGATCTCGGCCGGGTTGTCGCTGCCGGCCTCGAGGGCCGCGAGGGCCGCGAGCATGGTGGCGTCGTAGGACTCGACGGCGTAGTTCCAGTCCTTCAGGTCCTTGTTGATCTCAAGGGCGCGCTTCTTGAAGTCGTCCTTGGTCGCGGCGCCGGGCTGGGTGCCCTTGAAGCCGGTCAGCGTGCCGGGCTGGAAGTCCTTCGAGTAGTCGGCGATGTTGCCGTCCACGAAGTACCACTTCTTGCTCTTGAGGCCGGCCTCGATCAGCTTGGGGACGATCTTCTTGGTCTCGTCGAAGCCGATGATCGCGATCGCGTCCGGGTTGGCGGCCTTGATCTTCGCCACGTCGGCCGAGAAGTCGGCGGCCTTCGGGTCGTAGGTCACCGAGACGGCGACCTTGCCGCCGCCGCTCTCGATCTCCGCCTTGGCGTTCTCGGCGAGCCCGGTGCCGTAGGAGTCGTTGAGGACCAGCATGCCGGTGGTGGCGTTGCCGTCCTGGACGATGAGGTCACCGAGGACGCGGCCCTGCAGCGTGTCCGGCGGAGCGGTCCGGAAGTACAGGCCCTTGTCGTTGTAGGTGGTCAGCGCCGTCGACGTGTTGGCCGGCGAGATCTGGACCACGCCCGCGCCGGTGATCTTGTCGATCACGGACAGCGAGACGGACGACGAGGCGGCACCGATGATGACGTCGGTCTTGTCCGTGAGCAGCTTGTTGACCGACTGGGTGGCGATGTCCGTGGAGGTGTCGCCCGAGTCCATGTGCTGGATCGTGACGGGCTTGCCCAGGACGCCACCGTTGGCGTTGATCTCCTTGATCGCGACGTCGACGCCGGCGAACTCCGGAGGGCCGAGGAAGGCCAGCGAGCCGGTCTGCGGCAGGATCGTGCCGATCTTCAGCACACCGTCGCCGGGTGCGGCGCCACCGGTGGTTGCGCCCGTGCTGGGGCTATCTGCATCGTCACCACATGCACTGAGTGCCAGGACGGCAGCGCTCAGCACGGCGACCGAGCGCCATGCGAGGTTGGGGCGGATCATCACCTGTCTCCTTTTTACAGCGCGGTAGGCGTGGTTGCGCCTAGATGCCAAGACGCTGATAGGGGCAGAACCTAATGAAACTAGGGGGCCTGCACTAGGCCTTCGGCCCAACACGCACCAGGAAGTTGCGCAGTCGTAATCTTCCTGTTCGGAATCCCTTTGTCAGGTCACCGCGCGGGGTCCTGTGCTGAGAAGTGTCATACCCCCCGACTAGGCTCGCAGTGTGACGGGTTCAACAGAGGACACCAGGCTCCTGCTGCTCGACGGCCACTCCCTGGCCTACCGGGCGTTCTTCGCCCTCCCCGCGGAGAACTTCTCCACGAAGACGGGACAGGTGACCAACGCCGTCTTCGGCTTCACCTCGATGCTGATCAACATGTTGCGGGACGAGAAGCCCACGCATGTGGCGGTCGCCTTCGACGTGTCCCGCCAGACGTTCCGCCTCGAGAAGTATGCGGAATACAAGGCCAACCGCTCCACGACCCGGCCCGAGTTCTCCGGCCAGCTCGACCTGATCAAGGAGATCCTCAACGCGCTGCGGATCCCCTTCATCGAGAAGCCGGGCTATGAGGCCGACGACGTGATCGCCACCCTGGCCCGCGAGGCCGTCGCCGAGGGCATCCCCACCTCGATCATCACCGGCGACCGCGACGCCTTCCAGCTGGTCAACGATCTCGTGACGGTGCTCTATCTCAAGCGCGGCGTCTCCGAGATGGACCGCATGACCCCCGCCAAGGTCGAGGAGCGCTACGGCATCCCGCCGTCGCTCTACCGGGCGAAGGCCGCCCTCGTCGGCGAGGACAGCGACAACCTCCCCGGCGTCCCCGGCGTCGGCGACAAGACCGCCGCCAAGTGGATCCTGCAGTTCGGCGACCTCGACGGGATCATCGCCCGGGTCGACGAGATCAAGGGCAAGGCCGGCGAGAGCGTGCGCGCCCACCTCGCCGACGTCATGCGCAACTATGAGCTCAACGGCCTCGTCGACACCCTCGAGCTGCCGATGGCCCCCGAGGAGCTGCGCTGGCGCGGCTGGGACCGCGAGGCGGTGCACCAGGTCTTCGACGCCCTCGAGTTCCGCATCCTGCGCGACCGGCTCTATCAGTATCTCGACGCCGTCGAGCCCGAGGCCGAGAGCGGCTTCGACCTGTCCGGCACCATCCTGCGCAGCGGCGAGGGCGACGGCGTCGGCGCCTGGCTCGGCGAGCACGCGCCCGCCGGCACCCGGGTCGGCGTCGCCGTCGCCGGCAAGTTCGGCCGCGGCACCGGCGAGGTCACCGGCATCGGCCTCGCCGTCGCCGACGGCCCGGCCGCCTGGTTCGACCCGACCGAGCTCGACGCCGCCGACGACGCCGCCGTGGGGGAGTGGCTCGCCGCCGAGGACCGGCCCAAGGTCCTGCACGACGTGAAGCCGGCCCGGCTCGCGTTCGGCGTCCGCGGCTGGGACCTGCGGGGGGTGGCCAGCGACACCGCCCTGGAGGCCTATCTGGCCCGCCCCGACCAGCGCTCCTATGACCTCAACGACCTGGCCCTGCGCTATCTGAAGCGGGAGCTGCGGGTCGACACCCCGGACAACGGGCAGCTCGCGCTCGACGGCCTCGGTGGCAACACGGGCGAGGCCGAGGAGAATCTCATGCTCCGCGCCCGCGCCACCCTCGACCTCGCCGCGGCGATCACCGAGGACCTGGAGCGCGACGGCGACTCCTCGGCCCGGCTGCTCGCCGAGGTCGAGCTGCCCCTGGTCACCGTCCTCGCCGAGATGGAGAAGGTCGGCATCGCCGCCGACACCGACTATCTCAGCGAGCTGGAGTCGCGGTTCGCCGCCGACGTCAAGGGCGCCGCCCAGGGCGCCTATGACGTGATCGGCCGGGAGTTCAACCTCGGCTCGCCGAAGCAGCTGCAGGAGATCCTGTTCAACGAGCTCGGCCTGCCGAAGACCAAACGGATCAAGACCGGCTACACCACCGACGCCGAGGCGCTGCAGAATCTGCACAAGCAGACCGAGCACCCGCTGCTGGAGCACCTGCTGCGGCACCGCGACGTGGCCAAGCTCAAGACCACCGTCGACGGGCTGCTCAAGTCGATCAGCGACGACGGTCGCATCCACACCACCTATTACCAGACCGTCGCGGCCACCGGCCGGCTCTCCAGCACCGACCCCAACCTGCAGAACATTCCGATCCGCACCGAGGAGGGCCGGCAGATCCGCCGCGCCTTCATCGTCGGTGAGGGCTTCGAGACCCTCCTCACCGCCGACTACAGCCAGATCGAGATGCGGATCATGGCGCACCTGTCGAAGGACGAGGCGCTGATCGAGGCATTCAACTCGGGCTTCGACTTCCACGCCGCGACCGCCTCGTCGGTCTTCTCGATCCCGGCCGCCGAGGTCGTCCCCGACCAGCGCCGCAAGATCAAGGCGATGAACTACGGCCTGGCCTACGGCCTGTCCTCCTACGGCCTGGCCTCCCAGCTCGGCATCACCCCGGCCGAGGCCACGGTCCTCATGGAGGAGTATTTCGCCACGTTCGGCGGGGTCCGCGACTATCTGCGCCAGATCGTCGTGCAGGCCCGCCGCGACGGCTACACCGAGACGGTCCTGGGCCGCCGGCGCTACCTGCCGGACCTCAACAGCGACAACCGGCAGCGCCGCGAGATGGCGGAGCGGATGGCGCTCAACGCGCCGATCCAGGGCTCGGCCGCCGACATCATCAAGGTCGCCATGCTCCACGTGGACGCGGCCCTGCGCGCCGCCGGCCTGCGGTCCCGCATGCTCCTGCAGGTCCACGACGAGCTGGTGTTCGAGGTGGCCCCCGGCGAGCACGACGCCGTGGAGTCCCTCGTCCGCGAGCACATGGGCGCCGCCTATCCGCTCGACGTGCCGCTGGGCGTGTCGGTCGGCTCGGGCCGCGACTGGAACGCCGCGGACCACTAGGGCTCCGCTCGGGCTGAGGGCGCCCGTCGACCTGGGTTGGTCGACGGGCGCCCGCCCTCGTTTGGCTGCTTGTCGTCCGGGTGTGCCGCTTCGGGTGTGCCGCTTCGGGTGTCAGGCCGGTTTGGTGGCGACGAAGATCGCCGTTCCGGGGAAGATCCTGCCGCGCAGCGGGCTCCACTGCCCCCAGGTGCCGTTGTGGCCGTCGGGCCACTCCGGCTCCACCAGGTCGTCGAGGACGAAGCCCGCCGAGACCAGTTCGCGGATGCGGTCGCCCAGCGTGCGGTGCTGCTCGACGTAGGTGGGCACGTGCGCCTCGTCCTCCTCGACGTACGCGCGCCGGTCGAAGTACGAGTGCACCGCCACCAGGCCGCCCTCGCCCGGGTCGTCGAGGAACACCCACCGCATCGGATGGGTGATCGAGAACGCCCAGCGGCCGCCCGGGCGCAGCACGCGGAACACCTCACGCATGACCCGGCCCGAATCGGCGACGAACGGGACCGCGCCGAACGCCGTGCACGCGACGTCGAACACGCCGTCGCCGAACGGCAGGGCGGTCGCGTCGGCCTGCAGCAACGGCACAGGTACACCCGATCGGGTGGTCCCGGCGGCCGCCTGACGGAGCATCCCGGCCGACAGATCGCTGGCGACGACCCGCGCGCCCTGCGTACGGAGCCACCGCGAGCACGACGCGGCGCCGCAGCCGATCTCCAGGACGTCCTTGCCGGCGACGTCGCCGAGGAGCCGCGCGTCGGCCTCACGCAGGCCCTCAGGGCACCAGACGAAGTCGACGTCACCGAGGAACGCGCCGTGTTCGGCCTGGTAGGCGTCGGCGTCAGCGTCCCACCAGCCCCGGCTCGCACGGCGGCTCTCGGCTGGGTTCACTGCGCGTCGTGTGACGCCTGCGTCTGGTGACATTTCCATGGACTGCAACGGTAGGCCCCGCAAAAGTCGGCGGATCGGGTCTGGGGGAGGGTTGGACCATGTGGTATTGCGCAGGGTAGGCTGATCGGTGCACTCGTGGGTTGTGCGCCTCGGCATGGAGCAGGCTCACGGTCGTCCGACACATCCTGAGCTTCCAATGCACTGATCCTGCACTGCGACAGGCGGGTTGTGCCCGGCGATGATCCGCGAGAGCGCAGGTCCACCGAAGTCACCCACCGACCGGAGCAACAACCCACATGACGAGCAGCATCGAGGCCACCTCGAGCGCCAGCAGCAACAAGGTCGTCGACGAACTCGCGTCCGATGAGGCGTTCCTCGCCGCGATCGACGAGACCATCAAGTACTTCAACGACGGCGACATCGTCGAAGGCACCGTCGTCAAGGTCGACCGGGACGAGGTCCTGCTCGACATCGGCTACAAGACCGAGGGTGTCATCCCCTCGCGCGAGTTGTCGATCAAGCATGATGTCGACCCTGCTGAGGTCGTGTCGGTCGGTGACCACATCGAGGCCCTGGTCCTTCAGAAGGAGGACAAGGAAGGGCGCCTGATCCTCTCGAAGAAGCGCGCGCAGTACGAGCGGGCGTGGGGCACGATCGAGAAGATCAAGGAAGACGACGGCATCGTTCGCGGTTCCGTCATCGAGGTGGTCAAGGGTGGTCTCATCCTCGACATCGGGCTCCGCGGCTTCCTGCCGGCGTCCCTGGTCGAGATGCGTCGGGTCCGCGACCTGCAGCCCTACGTGGGCCGCGAGCTCGAGGCGAAGATCATCGAGCTGGACAAGAACCGCAACAACGTGGTCCTGTCCCGCCGCGCCTACCTCGAGCAGACCCAGTCCGAGGTGCGCACCGAGTTCCTGCACAAGCTGCAGAAGGGCCAGGTCCGCAAGGGCGTCGTGTCCTCGATCGTCAACTTCGGTGCGTTCGTCGATCTCGGTGGCGTCGACGGTCTGGTCCACGTGTCCGAGCTGTCCTGGAAGCACATCGACCACCCGTCCGAGGTTGTCGAGGTCGGCCAGGAGGTCGAGGTCGAGGTGCTCGACGTCGACCTGGACCGTGAGCGCGTCTCCCTGTCGCTGAAGGCGACCCAGGAAGACCCGTGGCGCCAGTTCGCCCGCACCCACGCGATCCAGCAGATCGTCCCGGGCAAGGTCACCAAGCTCGTCCCGTTCGGTGCGTTCGTCCGCGTCGACGACGGCATCGAGGGCCTGGTCCACATCTCCGAGCTGGCCGAGCGTCACGTGGAGATCCCCGAGCAGGTCGTGCAGGTCGGCTCCGACGTCATGGTCAAGGTCATCGACATCGACCTCGAGCGTCGCCGGATCTCGCTCTCGCTCAAGCAGGCCAACGAGGGCTTCGTCGAGGGCGAGGAGCACTTCGACCCGACCCTCTACGGCATGTCGGCCACCTACGACGAGCAGGGCAACTACATCTACCCGGAGGGCTTCGACCCGGAGACCGCCGAGTGGATGGCCGGCTTCGAGAAGCAGCGTGAGGCGTGGGAGCAGCAGTACGCTGAGGCCCGGCAGCGCTGGGAGGCCCACACCAAGCAGGTGCAGACGGCCCGCCAGGCCGACGCCGCCGAGCCCGCCGCGACTGCCGCGGCCGGCGCGACGAGCAGCGGCCCGGTGACCTCGTCGACCCCGACGGCGGCTCGCGCCCCGGAGGAGCCGGCAGGCACCCTCGCCACCGACGAGGCTCTCGCCGCTCTGCGCGAGAAGCTGGCCGGCGGCAAGAGCTGACAGCTCGCACAACATGAGGCAGGGCCCCGCAGCCGGTTTCGGCTACGGGGCCCTTCCCCTTTTCCGCCACCCATGATCCGGAAGACTTGTTGTCGCCAGGACAGCAACAACGCTTCCTGATCACGCGCCGGACGGCGCTCTGGGACGCACGCCGCTCCCTGAGGACAGAACCCGTCCTGTGCCGACGATGTCCGGCAGTTTGCTCGTGGTGCCGCCCGCCACGGACGGCAAGCCACGAACGCTGACCCGAGGCGGGCTGAGCGGGCTGAGCGGGCTGAGCGGGCTGAGCGGGCCAAGCGGGCTGAGCGGGCTGAGCGGGCTGAGCGGGCTGAGCGGGCTGAGCGGGCTGAGCGGGCCAAGCGGGCCAAGCGGGCCAAGCGGGCTGAGCGGGCTGAGCGGGCCAAGCGGGCCAAGCGGGCCAAGCGGGCCAAGCGTGGCGCACGATGTCAGGCCCGGCACGCGCGTCTGAACGCGGCCGGACCGGTGCTGGCGGCCGCGTGACGGTCGCCAGCACCTGCAGAGCCGGCCTACTTGACGCCGGCGACGTCCATGGCGCGGAGCTCCTTCTTCAGCTCGGAGACCTCGTCGCGCAGGCGGGCGGCCAGCTCGAACTGGAGCTCGCGCGCTGCCCCGAGCATCTGGTCGTTGAGGTCCTGGATGAGGGTGGCGAGCTCGGCACGGGCCATGCCCGCGCGGGCCGGGGTCGCGGAGCCGGCGGAGCCCTTGGTGCCGCCGCCCTTCTGGCGGGCGCGGGTGTTCTCGGGGGACTTGCCGCGGCTCATCTGCCGGCCGCCGCCGACCGTGATGGCGCCGCCCGGGCCGTGGCCGCTGACGGCGCCGGCGGTGTCGTCGGCCTCGCGGTAGATGTCGTCGAGGATGTCGCCGAGCTTCTTGCGCAGCGGCTGGGGGTCGATGCCGTTGGCGGTGTTGTAGGCGATCTGCTTGTCGCGGCGCCGGTTGGTCTCGTCGATGGCGAGGGTCATCGACGGGGTCATCTTGTCGGCATACATGTGGACCTGGCCGGAGACGTTACGCGCGGCGCGGCCGATGGTCTGGATGAGGCTGGTGCCGGAGCGCAGGAAGCCTTCCTTGTCGGCGTCGAGGATGGCGACGAGGCTCACCTCGGGCAGGTCGAGGCCCTCGCGGAGCAGGTTGATGCCGACGAGGACGTCGAACTCGCCGCGGCGCAGCTCCCGCAGCAGCTCGACACGGCGCAGGGTGTCGACCTCGGAGTGCAGGTAGCGCACGCGGATGCCGTGCTCCAGCAGATAGTCGGTGAGGTCCTCGGCCATCTTCTTGGTCAGGGTGGTGACGAGGACCCGCTCGTCGAGCTCGACCCGCTGGTTGATCTCGTGCATGAGGTCGTCGATCTGGCCCTTGGTCGGCTTGACGACGACCTCGGGGTCGATGAGGCCGGTCGGGCGGATGACCTGCTCGACGAACTCGCCCTGGGTGCGGCCCAGCTCCCACGGGCCCGGGGTGGCCGACAGGTAGACGGTCTGGCCGACCCGCTCCTCGAACTCGTCGAAGCGCAGCGGCCGGTTGTCCTGGGCGCTGGGCAGCCGGAAGCCGTGCTCGACCAGGGTGCGCTTGCGGGAGGCGTCGCCCTCATACATGCCGCCGATCTGCGGGACGGTGGCGTGCGACTCGTCGATGACGGTGAGGAAGTCGTCGGGGAAGTAGTCGAGCAGGCAGTGCGGCGGGCTCCCCGCCTCGCGGCCGTCGATGTGGCGGGAATAGTTCTCGATGCCGTTGCAGAAGCCGACCTGGCGCATCATCTCGATGTCATACGTGGTGCGCATGCGCAGCCGCTGCGCCTCCAGGAGCTTGCCCTCGCGGTCGAGCTCGGCGAGGCGCTCCTCCAGCTCCACCTCGATCTGGGAGATCGCCCGCTCCATGCGCTCGGGACCGCCGCCGTAGTGCGTCGCGGGGAAGATCATCAGCTGGTCGACCTGGCGGATCTCGTCGCCGGTCAGCGGGTGCAGATAGGACAGGCGCTCGATCTCGTCGCCGAAGAACTCGATGCGGATCGCGAGCTCCTCATAGGCGGGGATGATCTCCAGCGTGTCGCCGCGGACCCGGAACGTGCCGCGGTTGAACGCGAGGTCGTTGCGCGTGTACTGGATGTCGACCAGCCGCCGCAACAGTTTGTCCCGCTCCAGCTCCTGGCCGACGGTCACCTTGGCGGCCCGGTCCAGATACTCCTCGGGCGTGCCCAGACCGTAGATCGCGGAGACGGTCGCGACCACGATGACGTCGCGCCGGGTCAGCAGGCTCATCGTCGCGGAGTGCCGCAGCCGCTCGACCTCCTCGTTGACCGACGAGTCCTTCTCGATATAGGTGTCGGTCTGCGGGATGTAGGCCTCGGGCTGGTAGTAGTCGTAGTAGCTGACGAAGTATTCGACCGCGTTGTTGGGCATGAGCCCGCGGAACTCCGTGGCCAGCTGTGCGGCGAGGGTCTTGTTGTGGGCGAGCACGAGCGTCGGGCGCTGCAGCCGCTCGACGAGCCACGCGGTCGTCGCGCTCTTGCCGGTGCCGGTCGCGCCGAGCAGCACCGAGTGCCGCTCGCCGGCCCGGACGCGACGCGCCAGCTGCTCGATGGCAGTGGGCTGGTCTCCGGACGGGACGTATTCGCTGACCACCTCGAAGCGGTTGTCCAAGCGGGGGATGTCGAGCGCCATGACCCAACCGTACGCGGGGGGTATGACAACTTTCGGGGTCCTCGCCCTGGGTGGTCGATCGTATTCAACCTGACGATTGTGTGGGGAAGATCACCGGACTACCGTAGACACGTAGGCCGCTCGCGGCGGCCGACCGGAGAGCCGGCGTGCCACTACACGGCACGCCCTCCCGGCGCCAGGTTGCTGCCCCGAGCCCGTCACGGCCGGCGAGCGCACCGTGGTGGGATCGCGCGACACGCGCGACCGGCCGCCGCGAGCGCCCCCTGCGTCAGCTCCCGCCCTGCAGGGCGGGCCAGGCCGCCGTGACCGCCGCGTCCAGTTCCTCGGGCGTGCCGTCGTTCTCGATCGCCACGTCCGCCACCGCTCGGCGCTCCTCGTCCGTGGCCTGTGCCGCGATCCGGGCGCGGGCCTCCTCCGGCGTCATGCCGCGCAGCCGCACGAGCCGGTCGAGCCGGGTGGGCAGGGACGCGAAGACGACGACGACCACCTCGTACAGGCCGGACATCCGCTTCTCGACGATGAGCGGCACATCGTTGACGATGACGGCGTCCTGCGGCGCGGCGGCGATGAGCTCCGCGGTCCGCGCCCTGACGAGGGGGTGCACGATGCCCTCGAGGGTGGCGCGTGCCTCGTCGGAGCCGAAGATCCGGCTCGCCATCGCGGTCCGGTCCAGCGCCCCGTCCGGGGTGAGGACGCCGTCGCCGAACGCCTCGACGATCGCGGCCAGCCCGGGCGTGCCGGGCTCCACGACCTCGCGGGCGAGGCGGTCCGCGTCGATGACCACGGCGCCGAGCGCGGCCAGCCGGGCCGCCACGGCGCTCTTGCCGGCACCGATGCCGCCGGTCAGCCCCACCATCCTCATCGGTCCATCACAGCAGAGCCGGTGGCCGCGCCGCGAACCGGACAGGTGACCGCCCGGCGTGTACACCGCAAAACCGGCAATTGTAGAGATAACCTCCGTTCTGAGGAAGACCCTCAGAAGGACAAAACGGGGCGAACATGACACAGGGGCGACACTGCATCGGCCGGCCGGGCCTCGGGCGCCGCGACATCACCATGATCGTGGCGGCCGCGGAGGTCACCGAACGCAGGCCACGGCACCGGCGCGACCGCTCGGTGCGGCGGGCGACGACCGAGGCCGCCGGGATTCTGGCGGCTGCGGCGGTACTGGCGCTGCTCGCCGTCAGCGGCTGGTACACGGCGTCGGGCGCGACCGCGGTCGTGCAGATGCTCGCCCGCTGAGTGAGCATCTGAGCGAGCCGCTGAGCGAGCCGCCGGCCCCGACGTCGACCGGCGCCGCCGCCAAAGGCTGAGCCATCAGCCGTGGCGCAAGGCGCGGGCTGTCAGCGATACTCTGCCCGGGCGAGTGCACGAGTGCCGTGCGCAAGTGCACGACCTGCACCCACGCCAGGACCAGAAGGACACGCTGCATGGAGCCGGGACACCCCCCACGGCAGGATCCACCGACGGAGCCGAGCCGCGACCAGGTCAACGGGTCGCCACCGCGACCCGGCAGCCGGCGTGGCTGGATGTCGGACTCGCCGCTCGACGGCGGCTCCGGCTGGCCCACCTCGGCCTACGCGATCGTGCCCCGGCAGGCCACCCCGCAGCCCCCGCCTGCACCGCCCGCCCCGGAGGAGGTATCCCAGGAAGCGCCGCCGGCGGAAGTCGTAGAAGCGCCGCAGGAGGAGCCGCCCAGCCGCCGCTGGCGGATCGCGGCCCTCGTCATCGGCCTGATCGTGCTCATCGTCGCCGCCGTCGGCGGGGTCCTGGCCACGCGCGGCTCCGGCAGCGACTCCGAGGTCCCGGCCGGTGAGACACGCGCGGTCACCGCACCCGCGACGCGGCAGACGACACCCGCCGCGACGGCGACCGCCGAAGCGTCCGCGTCCGTGACCCCGAGTCTCGACGCGAGCGGATCGCCGGTGCCCGCGACCAGCGGCACGCCCGACCCGAGCGCCGTCGTGACCAGCCCCGTCGTGCCGGGCGCCGGCACCGACGTGCTGCGGGCGGGCACCGTCCGGATGACCGTCATCGCCGGGCAGGCGGACGAGACCTTCGACTTCGACAGCGGCGCCAAGCAGGCGCCGGGCGCCGACGCGGCCGCCGGGGCACTCGGCCTGACCGCCGTGGGCGGCGCGGCCTTCGCCCCGGTGCTGCAGGCGCCGACCCTCGCCGTCTGCTCGGCGGTCCCGGCCGCCCAGTGGACCGACCGGGTCCTGCTCAGCGCGCTGCTGCCCACCACGAAGGTGTGCGTCCGCACCGGGGACCAGCGCTACGGCTGGTTCAGCCCCCGGTCCGGCGACGCCGTGATCAGCGGCCAGCTCTACACCACGTATCTCGACTTCACGGTGTGGAAGAAGGCCGGCGACTGACCGCTCAGGCGGGCACGTCGACGAAGTGCTCGACGGTCGGTGCGCCGTCGAAGAACGGCCCGATCAGTCCGCGCCACTGCGTGAAGCGGTCGGTGGCGCGGAAGTTGTCCAGGTGCGCGTCGACCGAGTCCCACTCGACCAGCAGCACGAACCGGCTCGGTGACTCGACGCCGCGCGTCATCCGCACCGACCGGCAGCCGGGGGTGGTGGCGAGCAGCGCATGCCCCTTCGCATACGCCTCGGCGAACTCTTCCTCGCGACCCGCGAGCACTTCGATGAGCGCAACTTCCAAGACCATTCGGACAGGGTAGGGGACATCGTGCTCGACTGGCTCACCTCCACCGCCTTCCACGCTTTCGGTGCCCCGACCACGTGGGCGGAGCTGCTGGGCTTCCTGACCGGTCTCGTCACGGTCTGGCTGGTCGTGCGGCAACACATCGCGAACTGGCCGATCGGGATCGCCAACGTGCTGCTGCTCATGGTCGTGTTCCAGCACATCGGCCTCTACGGCGACGCCTGGCTGCAGGTGGTCTACGTGATCCTCGGTGCCTACGGCTGGTGGCGCTGGAGGCCCGGGGCCACGACGGTGGTGCGTCGCACGACCCGCGTCGAGTGGGGTGCGCTCGTCGTCGCCGGTCTGCTGCTCACCGTGACGCTGTGGTGGTACCTCGACCGGTTCACCGACTCCACCGTGCCGCTGCCGGACGCCGCGACCACGGCGGTGTCGCTGCTCGCGACGTACGGGCAGACCCGCCGCCTCGTCGAGAGCTGGTGGCTGTGGATCGCCGTCGACGTCGTCTACGTGCCGCTGTACGGGTACAAGGACCTGTGGCTCACCGCGGTCCTCTACCTCGCGTTCCTCGCCCTCTGCGTCCTCGGGCTGCGGGCGTGGCGGCAGGCCCTCGACGCCCAGCGCGCGACGGTCCCCGCGTGACCCACGGCCTCGTCGTCGGCAAGTTCTACCCTCCGCACGCCGGCCACCACCTCCTGATCGATGCCGCCGCCCGTACGTGCGACCGCGTCACCGTCGTCGTCGCACCGTCGAGCGCGGAGTCCATCCCGCTGGAGCTCCGCCTCGGGTGGCTGCGTGAGGTGCACGCGTCCAGCCCGCACGTGCGCTTCGCCGGCGTGTACTGCGACCTGCCCATCGACTACGACGACCCGGACATCTGGCAGGCGCACTATGAGGTGTTCCGTGGCGCCGCCGGTCCTGACCGGGTCGACCTGGTGTTCTCCTCCGAGGCGTACGGCGACGAGCTCGCCCGCCGGTTCGACGCCCGGCACGTGCCGGTCGATCCGGCCAGGCTCGGCGCCCCGGTCTCGGGCACGGCGGTGCGCGCGGATCCCGTCGCCAACTGGGCGTTCCTCGCCCCGCCGGTGCGCGGCTGGCTGGCCCGCCGGGTGGTCGTCGTCGGCGCCGAGTCGACCGGCACCACCACCCTGGCACGTGCCCTGGCCGCCCAGCTCAGGCTGCGCGGCGGAGCGTTCGCCGGCACGCGCTGGGTCCCGGAGTACGGACGGGAACTCACCGAACTGAAAATGGCCGGCGGTGTGAAGGTCGAGGACCTGGTCTGGGACCGCGAGGACTTCCTGACCGTCGTGCGGGAGCAGAACGCCGCGGAGGACGCCGCCGCGCGGGCCGGCGGGCCGCTGCTCATCTGCGACACCGACGCGTTCGCGACCGCGATCTGGGAGGAGCGCTACCTCGGCTCCTCCTCGCCGCAGGTCCGTGCCGCCGCCCGCGAACCGGCCCTGTACCTGCTGACCCCCGACGACGACGTGCCGTTCGAGAACGACGGGATGCGCGACGGCGAGCATCTGCGGGGATGGATGACCGGGCGGTTCCGCGCCGAGCTCGCCGCCCGTGGGGTGCCGTGGATCGAGCTCACCGGGGCGTACCGGACGCGCCTGCGCACCGCCCTCGCCGCCTGCGACGAACTGCTCGGCAAGGGTTGGCGGTTCGCCGCGCCGCAGCTGCCCCGCCGGCGGTAGGGCGCCCGCCGGGAAATGTCGGTGGGTGCTGTTATGGTCCCGCGCATGAGGCACATCACGACGTTCGCCGGGCTTCCGGTGATGCAGTTCGGCCCCGGCGTCGTCGACAAGCTGGACGCCGAGGGCACCCCGCGCAGCGCCGTCGCGTGGCGGATCGAGACGGACTATGAGGACAGTGAGGACGTGTTCCGCGAGATCCTCGACCGGTGCCTCGACGTCGTCGGCGGCGAGTCCGTCCACGCGCTGGTCATCGGCCAGTGGGGCGAGGCGTATGACACCGCGGCGCCGCTGCATCTGCTCACCGCCGCCCGTGCCCGGCTGCCCCACCTGCGGGCGCTGTTCCTCGGCGAGATGACGGGCGAGGAGTGCGAGATCTCCTGGATCACCCACTCCGATGTGGCGCCGCTGCTCGCCGCGTTCCCGGGGCTGGAGATCCTGCGCATCCGCGGTGCCACCGGGCTGACCCTGTCGCCGGTGCGGCACATGCGCCTGCGTGAGCTGGCGGTCGAGAGCGGCGGCCTGCCCGCGGGCTTCCTGCGCGGCGTCCTGGACTCCCACCTGCCCGCCCTGACCGACCTGGAGCTCTGGCTCGGCGTCAGCGAATACGGCGGCGACATCACGGCCGAGGACCTGGCGCCGGTGTTCAGCGGCGCGGGCCTGCCCCGGCTGCGCAGGCTCGCGCTGCGCAACGCGGAGATCGCCGACCAGGTCGCGACCGCGCTCGCCGGCGCCCCTGTCGTGCCGCGCCTCGAAGAGCTCGACCTGTCCATGGGCATCCTGTCCGACCGGGGCGCCGAGGCGCTCCTGCTCGGCCAGCCGCTGACCCACCTGAGCAGGCTCGACCTGTCCCACCACTTCATCTCGGCCGAGCTGGCCGCCCGGCTCCGGGCCGAGCTGCCCGGCGTCGACGTCGACCTGTCCGACGAGCAGGAGGCGGAGGACGAGGGCGAGCGCTACACGGCAGTGTCGGAATGACCACCGTCATCGTCGTGGGCGTCCCCGGCCACCGGCGGGTCAGGCTGTTCCGCGACGCGGCCGTCGCCGCGGGCCTGCCCGAGCCCACCATGGTGAGCTGGCGCGACGTCTGCGCCGATGACGTTCCGCTGCCCCCGGGAAGCGGCGACGGGGCCGGCGTGCCCCAGGAGATCGGCGACGAGGTCGGCGTGCCCTTGGAAAGCGGCGACGGGGTCCGCGCGCGTCCGGGAGGTGGCGAGCCCGCGGGTGGGGATGGGGGCGCCGGCCTGTTCGCTGCCGGCGCCTCGGGTGCGGGCGTTGCCATGCTCTCGGGCGGCGCCGCTCGGTGGGGCGACGGCGTGCATCAGGGCTTCGGTGGGCAGGTGTGTGCCGGGGTGCCGGCAGGTCCCGGTGCGGGGACGGGTGTTGGCGGGCCAGGGATCGCCGGGCCTTTTGCGAGTTCGGGCGGGTCTGTGGGTGTCGGCGGTGGCGGGGCGACGTGGGTGCGGCTGGAGTCGCCGGGCGAGGATGTCGAGATCGACCGGCTGCTGCGGGGCGCGGCGACCGGGGCCGCGCACGGTGAGATCGTCGGGCTGGGTGCGTGGCATCGGGGTCTGGTGGAGGCGGCCCGTCGGGTCGAGGGGTGGGGCCTGCCGATGCTGACGGCGGTGGACGAGCTCGAGGTCATGTTCGACAAGCGGCGTTGCCATGCGCTGTTGCGGTCCCGGGGTGTGGCCGTGCCTGAGGCGTTCACTGCGGCCGGCTATGAGGAGATCCGCGACCGCGGCTGGCGGCGGGTGTTCGTCAAACCACCGCACGGCTCGTCGGCGTCCGGAGTCATCGCCCTCGCCTTCGGCGGGCCGCGGACGAGCGGCGGATCACGGGAGAGCGGGGTGCGGGCGAGCGGCGGATCACGGGAGAGCGGGGTGCGGGCGAGCGGCGGATCGGGCGAGAGCGGGTCGCGGGCGGGCGGCACGGTCCTCGGCAGCGCTGGATCGCGGGGGAGTGGCACGGTTTCGGAGAGCCGCGGTTCGAGGGACGGCGGTTCGGGGAGCAGCGGTTCGGGGGACGGCGGGGCGCGAGACAGCGGCGGGGTGCGGGGAAACGGGCGGCGGATCAGTGCCTACACGTCCGCGGTCCTCGACGACGGGCGGCTCTACAACGAGCTGAAGGTCCATCACTACACCGATGAGCGGACCGTCGCCGCGATCATCGACCGGCTCGCCGTGGACGGGCTGCACGTCGAGCGGTGGCTGCCGAAGGCGTCGCACGACGGGCTGGTGTTCGACCTGCGGGTGCTCGTCGTCGCGGGTCGGGTCAGCCACGTCGTGGTGCGCACGGGAGAGTCCCCGATGACCAACCTGCACCTCGGCAACGCCCGCGGCGACCTGCCCGGGGTCCGGGCCGCGGCGGGGGAGGAGCACTGGGCCGCCGCGATGCGCACCTGCGAGGCGGCGGCGGCCTGCTTCCCCGGGACGCTGCACGTCGGTGTCGACCTGATGTTCGGGCGCGACTACAGCAGCCACGCGGTCGCCGAGGTCAACGCGTTCGGCGACCTGCTGCCGGGGCTGCTCGTCGACGGCCGCGACACGTATGCCGCGGAGATCGACGCCCTCCTGTCCGGCCGGTTCCCCGTCGCCGTGGCCGGCGGGTGTGCGGCGGGCGTGCGGTGAAGGCGCTCATCGGCAGTCATGACCTGCTCCTCGTCACGCTCGACACCTTGCGGCACGACGTGGCTGCCGGGGAGCTGGCGGCGGGGCGGACGCCCAACATCGGCAAGGTGCTGCCCGGCGGGGTGTGGGAGCGGCGGCACACGCCGGCGTCGTTCACGTATGCGGCGCACCACGCGTTCTTCGGTGGGTTCCTGCCGACACCGGTGACGCCGGGGCCGCACGAGCGGCCGTTCGCGGCGAGGTTCCCGGGCAGCACGACGGTCGGCGGGCGGACGTGGGAGTTCGACGCGCCCGACGTGGTCAGCGGGCTGCGGGCGGCCGGGTATCACACCATCTGCGTCGGCGGGGTCGGCTTCTTCGCGATGACGTCGGCGCAGGGCGGGGTGCTGCCGGGGCTGTTCGACGAGGCGCACTGGACGCGGGAGTTCGGCGTCACCAACCCGGCGTGCTTCGAGGCCCAGCTCGACCGGCTCGAGACGGTGCTGCCCGCGCGGGGGCCGCTGTTCACGTTCGTCAACGTCGCCGCCATGCACCAGCCCAACCGGCACTACCTGCCCGGCGCGGCCGAGGACACGGTCGCGTCGCACGCGGCGGCACTCGAGTACGTCGACCGGCACCTGCCGGTGCTGTTCAGGCTGGTCACGTCGCGGGGGCGGCCCTGTCACGTGATCATGTGCAGCGACCACGGCACGGCGTACGGGGAGGACGGGCACACCGGGCACCGGTTCGCGCACGAGGTCGTGTGGACGGTGCCGTATGCGGAGTTCACGCTCGAGCCAGGGGAGTGGTGATGCTCGGTTCGCCGTATCAGGGGTATCTGTACGCATACCCGCACAAGACCGCGTACCGGCCGCTGCGCCCGAGGCCGAGGCTCGCCGACGTGTGGGCCGCGGAGCCGGTGGACGCGTTGTTCCTGTACGTCCACGTGCCGTTCTGCGAGATGCGGTGCGGGTTCTGCAACCTCTTCACCCGCGCCCGCCCGCCCGAGGAGCAGGTCACCGCCTACCTCGACCAGCTGCGCCGGCAGGCGGGCCGGGTCGCGGCGGCGGTGCCGGGCGCGTCGTACGCGCGGGCCGCGATCGGCGGCGGGACCCCGACGTATCTGACCGCGGCGGAGCTGACCCGTCTGTTCGACGTCCTGGCCGAGGCCGGGCTGCGGCACGTGCCGATGTCGGTCGAGACGTCGCCCGCCACCGCGACCGCCGACCGCCTCGCGGTACTGCTGGAACGCGGCACGACCAGGGTCAGCATCGGCGTGCAGAGCTTCCTCGACGCCGAGGCGCACGCCGCCGGCCGGCCGCAGCACCGGGCCGAGGTCGACCGCGCGCTGGACACGATCCGCGCCGCCGGGCCGGTCGAGCTCAACATCGACCTCATCTACGGCATCCCCGGGCAGAGCGTGGAGACCTGGACGGAGTCGCTGCGCACCGCGCTGACCTGGCGGCCCGAGGAGCTGTACCTGTACCCGCTGTACGTGCGCCCGATGACCGGCCTCGGCCGGCGCGCACCCGGCACGGCCGACCCCGAGCGCGCCCCCGGCCCGGCCGACCCCGAGCGTGCACCCGGCACGGCCGACCCGGAGTGGGACGCGCAACGGCTGCGGCTCTACCGGCACGCCGTGGACCTGCTCGCCGAAGCCGGCTACGAGCAGCAGTCGATGCGCGCATTCCGCCGCCGCGACGCGCCGGGCGTGGGCGGGCCGGGCGTGGGCGGGCCGGGCGTGGGCGGGCCGGGCGTGGGCGGGCCGGGCGTGGGCGGATCAGACAAGGGTGCGGCCGGGCCGGAGTACTGCTGCCAGGACGACGGGATGGTCGGCCTGGGGTGCGGGGCCAGGTCGTACACGACGGAGCTGCACTACTCGTTCGACTACGCGGTGAGCGTCCGGCAGGTCCGCGGCATCCTGGACGACTACCTGCGACGACCGGCGGAGGACTTCGACTTCGCCGAGGTCGGGTTCACCCTCGACGGCACCGAGCAGCGCCGCCGCTGGCTGCTCAAGTCGCTGCTCAGAGCGTCTGGCGTCGACCCGGCCGGATACGCGCGGCGGTTCGGCACCGGCGTGGACGACGACTTCCCGGCGCTCGGCCGGCTCCGCGACACCGGCCACCTCGACGGGCACCGGCTCACGAGGGAGGGCCTCGCGTACTCGGACGCGATCGGCCCCTGGCTCATCTCCGAGGACGTCCGCGCCGCCATGGCGGGACACGTGCCGCGATGAGGATCCTCTACCGGGGGCCGCTGGCGAGCTGCAACTACGACTGCCCGTACTGCCCGTTCGCCAAGCGGCGCGACCCGCCCGACCTGCTGCGCGAGGACCGCAGGGCGCTGGAGCGGTTCACCGGCTGGGTCGCGGCGCACCCCGGGGAGCCGGTCGAGGTGCTGTTCACGCCGTGGGGTGAGGGGCTGACCCGGACCTGGTACCGCGACGCGCTCATCCGGCTGTCGCACCTGCCGCACGTGGGGCGGGCCGCGATCCAGACCAACCTCGCGGGACGGCTCGCCTGGGTCGCCGACGCCGACCCGGACACGCTGGCGCTGTGGTGCACGTACCACCCCGGTCAGGTGGCGCGGGACAGGTTCCTGGCGCAGCTCGCGGTCCTGCGGCGGCACGGGATCCGGCACTCGGTCGGCGTGGTCGGCCTGCCGGAGCACCTCGTGGAGGCGGTGGCGCTGCGGGAGACGCTGCCGCCCGACGTGTACCTGTGGGTCAACGCCGCCGACGGGCACACGTACTCGCCGGAGGAGGAGGCGGCGTGGACGGGCGTCGACCCGTTGTTCGGCTACAGCGTCAGGCCGCACCCGTCGCGGGGCGCCGCCTGCCGCACCGGCGACGAGGTGATCTCCGTGCTGGGCGACGGCACGGTCCGCCGCTGTCACTTCGTGCCGGACACGCTCGGCAACCTGTACGACGGGACCTGGCGGCGGACGAGGGAGCCCTGCCCGAAGGGTGAGTGCGACTGCCACATCGGCTACGTCCACCTGCGGACCCTGCCGCTGTACGACGTGTTCGCCGGCGGGATCCTCGAACGCGTCCCCCACGAACGGCCGCTCTGGTCCGTGCCGCGAAGGGCACTGACAGACACGTGAGGGGCCGCCGGATCGGCGGCCCCTCACGAGCAAGACGACGTCAGGCGTGCGACCGCTTCCGGGCCACCCGCTCGCGGTCCTTCTGGTCGAGCATGACCTTGCGGATGCGCACGGCGGTCGGGGTGACCTCGACGCACTCGTCCTCGCGGCAGAACTCGAGCGCCTGCTCCAGGGTGAGCTTGCGCGGCGGGATCAGCTTCTCCGTCTCGTCGGAGGCCGACGAGCGCATGTTGGTGAGCTTCTTCTCCTTGGTGATGTTGACGTCCATGTCGTCGGCGCGGGAGTTCTCGCCGACGATCATGCCCTCGTACACCTCGGTGGTGGGCTCGATGAACATGGAGCCGCGCTCCTGCAGGTTCATCATCGCGAACGGGGTCGCGACGCCCGCCCGGTCGGCGACGAGGGAGCCGGTGGCCCGCATGCGCAGCTCGCCGAACCACGGCTCGTACTTCTCGAAGACGTGGTGCAGGATGCCGGTGCCGCGGGTGTCGGTGAGGAACTCGGTCCGGAAGCCGATGAGGCCACGCGCCGGGACCAGCCACTCCATCCGGATCCAGCCGGTGCCGTGGTTGACCATCTGCTCCATGCGGCCCTTGCGGGTGGCGAGCAGCTGGGTGATCGCGCCGAGATACTCCTCCGGGGCGTCGATCGTGAGGCGCTCGACCGGCTCGTGGACCTTGCCGTCCACCTCGCGGGTGACGACCTGCGGCTTGCCGACGGTCAGCTCGTAGCTCTCGCGGCGCATCTGCTCGACGAGGATGGCCAGGGCGAGCTCGCCACGGCCCTGCACCTCCCACGTGTCGGGGCGCTCGGTCGGCAGGATGCGCAGCGACACGTTGCCGACCATCTCCCGGTCGAGGCGGTCCTTGACCAGGCGGGCGGTGACCTTGGTGCCCTTGACCTTGCCGGCGAGCGGCGAGTTGTTGGTGCCGATGGTCATCGAGATCGCCGGCTCGTCGACGGTGATGAGGGGCAGCGCGACCGGGTTCTCCGCGTCGGCGAGGGTCTCGCCGATCATGATCTCGGGGATGCCGGCGAGCGCGATGATGTCGCCCTGCCCGGCCTCCTCGGCGGGCTTGCGCTCCAGGCCCTGGGTCATCAGCAGCTCGGAGATCCGCACGTTCTGCACGGTGCCGTCGGTGCGGATCCAGGCGACGGTCTGACCCTTGCGGATCCTGCCCTCGCGGACCCGGCACAGCGCGAGACGGCCGAGGAACGGCGAGGCGTCGAGGTTGGTGACGTGCGCCTGCAGCGGCGCGCCCTCCGTGTAGGACGGGGCGGGGATCGTGTTGAGCAGCGTCTGGAACAGCGGCTGCAGGTCGTCGCTGTCGGCCGGGACGGTGCCGTCCTCCGGCTGGCTCAGCGAGGCGACGCCGTCGCGGGCGCACGCGTAGACGATCGGGAACTCGATCTGGTGCTCGTCGGCGTCGAGGTCCAGGAAGAGCTCATACGTCTCGTCGATGACCTCCTTGATCCGCGCGTCGGGGCGGTCCACCTTGTTGATCACCAGGATGATCGGGAGGCGGGCCTTCAGCGCCTTGCGGAGCACGAACCGGGTCTGCGGCAGCGGGCCCTCGCTGGCGTCGACGAGCAGGACGACGCCGTCGACCATGGTCAGGCCGCGCTCGACCTCACCGCCGAAGTCGGCGTGGCCGGGCGTGTCGATGATGTTGATGGTGGTCGGGTCTCCACCGTCGGCGGGGACGTAGCGCACGGCGGTGTTCTTCGCGAGAATGGTGATGCCCTTCTCGCGCTCCAGGTCCATCGAGTCCATCACCCGGTCGACCTGCTCCGCGCGCGCGTGGAACGCGCCGCTCTGCCGCAGCATCGCGTCGACAAGGGTGGTCTTGCCGTGGTCGACGTGAGCGACGATGGCGACGTTGCGGAGGTCTGAACGGGTCTGCATGACCTCCATTGTCTCAGGCGCCTCCGTGGAGCCGTCACGCACAGTGCGCGATGTGACGTATGGCGCCCCCGCTCATCGAAATCGGTGTCCAAGGCGTCATAGGGGGCAGCGGGCATCCGCCGTCCGCGATACCGTGCCCGAACGGGGAGGCATCGATGAGCTACGGCAGCTTCTATGAGGACGACCAGACCGCTGAGCAGCGCTGGGGCGTGGAGGAGGACCGGCCGCGCAACCGGCGCACCGGCCTGATCTTCCTCCTCGGCGCGCTGGTCGTGGTCGGCCTGGTGGCCATCGGCGGGGTCGCGGTGCTCGCCAAGGGCAAGGACCCTGTCCCGGCGTCGGCGCAGGGCCGCCCGTCCGCGTCGGCGGTGGTGCAGAGCGACGAGCCCGAGGAGGTCGTGGAGACCACGTCGCCCCCGCCGCCGAGCCCGACGCCGTCGGCCACCCCGTCGAAGCCGCCGGCGACGAAGAAGTCGATCGCGCCGCCGAAGCAGACCGCGCTGCCCCCGCCGCCGCCGAAGGTCAGCACCAAGCCCGGCTGCCAGCCCACGTACAAGGGCACCCAGCTGCCGAAGTCGTCCGTGCGCGAATATCTCGACGCGGCGTCGGAGAAGCAGTTCTGGGGCGGCAACACCCCCGCCGAGGTGCAGGCCATCAGGGTTCCGAAGCGGCTGATGTACGGCGTGGCCGACCAGGAGAGCGGATGGCAGTCCAACATCTACGCCTGCGACGGCGGGGTCGGCGTCATGCAGGTCATGCCGAACACCGAGACGTGGATGAACCAGCGCTTCGGCACCAGCTGGAAGATCGACACCCCGAAGGACAACGTGATGCTCGGCGGGCAGTACCTCGCCTGGGCGATCCGCTACTTCGGTGAGCAGCTCGGCACGTTCGACATGTCCGACCCGACGCTGCTCAACGCGGTGATCTCCGCGTACAACAACGGCGCGGGCGCGGTTGACCTCACCAAGGGTGACGCGGGAATCACCAACTGGAGTTACGTCAACAACGTCAAGGCGCTCATGGGACGCTGCTGCAACAACTACTAACGTAGGGCGGCATGAGGCTCGACCCTGTAGGCCGCCTGCTGAAGCTGCCACCCGCCCTGACCGGACGGGTCCGCGTCACCAAGGGCATCCCCGTCCGGATGCGCGACGGCGCGATCCTGCGCGCCGACCACTACGGACCGGCGATCGAGGCCGAGCTGCCCACGGTGCTGGTGCGCACGCCCTACGGCCGCGGCGCGCCCACCAGCGTGCTGTGCCGGGCGGTCGCGCAGCGCGGCTTCAACGTGCTCATCCAGTCGTGCCGCGGGACCGCCGACTCCGGCGGCACGTTCGAGCCGCTGCTGCAGGAGCGCGAGGACGGCCTCGACACGCTCGACTGGGTGCGGCTGCAGCGATGGTACGACGGGCGCCTGCTCACCTACGGCCCCAGCTACGTCGGCTTCGTGCAATGGGCCCTGGCGGCCGAGGCGGGCGACGAGCTCAAGGCCATGGCCACGATCGTCACCGCCTCCGACTTCGGCCCGCCCACCTACGCCGGTGGCGCCTTCTCCCTCGACACGGTCCTCACCTGGTCGGCGCTGCTCGACGCGCAGCGCGGCCCGCGGCTGGAGAACGCCGTCGAGCTGCTGCGCGGCCAGCCGCGACTGCAGCGCGGCCTGGCCCGGGTGCCCCTGGCCGAGGCGGACCGCATCACCACCGGCGCGGAGATCGAGTTCTTCCAGCGCTGGCTCGCCGAGGCGGACCCCACCTCCTCCTACTGGACCCAGCGCGGCCACACCCACAGCCTCCCGAAGGTCACCGCGCCGGTCCTGATGATAGGCGGCTGGTATGACATCTTCCTGCCCTGGCAACTGGCCGACTACACGGCGCTACGGGCGGCGGGGCTCCAGCCGCACCTGACCGTCGGCCCCTGGCACCACGGCAGCGCCGGGCTGTTCCAGCACTCCGCGGCCGAGGCCGTCGCCTGGTTCCGGGCGCACACCGGCGGCCCGGAGCGCATCCGCGAGCGCCCCGTCCGTGTCCATGTCGGAGGCACGGACGCGTGGCGCGAGCTGCCGGAGTGGCCGCCCGCTTCGAGCGCGACGCAGCACTGGTACATGCGGCGCGACGGAATCCTGAGCACCACCGCGGAACCGGCCGGCACGCATCTGGAGGAGTTCACCTACGACCCGAGGAACCCGACGCCGGCGCTCGGCGGCCCGAGGCTCGTCGGCAAGATCGCCGGCCGTCGCGACAACCGCCCCCTCGAGGACCGGCCGGACGTCCTGACGTTCACGTCCGAGCCCCTGGAGGAGGCCATGGAGCTGATCGGCCAGGTCTCCGCGGACGTCACCGTCCACGCGGCCTGCGTCCGCCCGGACGGCTCGACGCCCACCCGCCGCGACCTGGTGCCGTATTTCGACGTGTTCGTCCGGCTGTGTGAGGTCGACGAGCAGGACCGCTCGTGGAACATCTGCGACGGCCTCGCCCGCGCCTCGGCCGAGCCGGACGCCGACAGTGTCGCGGTGCGGGTGGAGCTGTGGCCGACCGCCTACCGGTTCGCGGCCGGTCGCCGCATCCGGGTGCAGGTCAGCGGGGGTGCCCACCCCCGCTTCTCCCGCAACCCGGGCACCGGCGCGCCGCTCGGTCACGAGCTGGAGCTGCGCGCCGTCCGGCAGGAGATCCTCGCCCCGTCCTCGATCAGCCTGCCGGTGTCGCCGATCAGCCTGCCGGTCGCTCAGTCCTGGAACGTGGACGGACCCACGTCCGTGTAGGTGCCCGAGTCGGCGTCCCACTCGAACTGCCGCCCCTCGGATCCGGCACTGACGACCTTGCCGAACGCCGGGTAGCGCTCGACGAGCCACTCCAGGTCGGGCATGAGCAGCTCGCCCGCGTCGGCGAGCTGCTCGTCGGTCTCGTCGCCGACCAGCAGGTTCCACCCGCTGGCCTTCCGCCCGTCGGGCGCGGCCGGCAGGGTGGCGTCCTCGGGGTCGTGATACACGTAGCCGGGGAGCAACGACTCGTCCTCCACCAGCCGCCGCGACGCGAACGCGATCAAGTAGCTCATGCGCTCAAGTATCCCCGCGCTCGACCGTCACCTCGGCGGTGGGGATGCCCCGCGCCGCCGCCAGCCACTGCGCCTCCTCCTCGACCGCGGCCAGCACCGCCTTGCGGGGGGCCGACCACGCGGTCACGGTCACCGCCAGCCGCTTGCCCGCCACCTTGGCCCGCCACGACCCGGCGAGGTCCCCGTCGACGAGCAACGCGCCGGGATTGCCGAGGACGCGCCACACCTCCCGCTCCCTGACCTTGTCCGGCGTCAGCACCGACCGGTCGCGTGCCTGCAGGAACGGGTCCGACGCGAGCAGCAGCCGTACGCCGCTCACCGGCTCGGCGCCGAGGAGCCGCCCGAGGTCCTCCTCCGGAACCCACGCCCTGCGCCCGTCGACGCGCACCTCGGCCAGCCCGCCGGGCCACGCGGGCCTGATCGCCGTGACGGTCGTGCCGAGGTACTTCGCGACGTCGCCGGGCGCCGCGGGCCCCAGCAGCTTGAGATACGCGCGGATCAGCGCCGCCGGGTCACCCGGCCCGTCCGGCACGGCCACGGGCTCGTCCAGCGGCATGATCACCGACTGCGCCGCGTCCTCATCGAGCTGCACCCCACCGGCGAGACCAGCCTGCTGGAAGATCGAACCCGCGATGTGGCGTGCCTTGCACGGGCCGCAGAAGTAGGTCAACGCCTCGGGGACACGGTCGCTGACGCTCCGGCTCGCGTCGCCCTTGGAGGTCGGCCCGGTGACGGCGGCCGCGAACGCCTCGGCCGTCGCCCGGAACGCCGCGATCCCGAGCTTGCCGCCGTCCGGGATCTGGTTGCTGCCGAACCGCGCCTCCGCGTCGGCGTCACTGACCGGCCACAGCGCCTCGACCAGCTTCGGCAGGTCCGCCCGCCGGTGCAGGTGCCGGGCGCCCCTGGCCGACCACACCATCGCCAGGGGCCCGTCGAACCTGCTGGTCCGCGCGGCGAGCGCCTGCCGCGCCGTCCCGGCGGGCACGTTGGCCACGCCGAGGTCGAGGATCTCCAGGTCCGCTGGGTCGGCGTCGACCCGCTCGTGCAGCTGGTTGGTCACGACCCGGTACGCGAGCACCTTCGCCCGCCCGACGCTAGCCATCGCCCCATTCTCATGCCACCCACCCACCCCCGCACGCCACGGCGACCGGTTCAGCCGGAAGCGGAGGAGGGGGTGCCTTGCGCGGGTCGGACGCGGGACGGACGATTGGCCGTATGACCAGTGAGGCGGACGGCGAGATCAGGTTCACCGATCCCGAGATGGCGTTTCTGCGGCATGTGAGGTTCGGGGAGCTGCCCGCCCGGGTCCGCCCTTCCGACATGGTCGAACTGACCGAGACCGACCCGCGGCGGGACTGGCCCGACGCCGGGCCCAGCCGGGAGCAGGCCGAGGCCCAGGGCGCGGGAGGCTGAGGACCGGCGCCGGCGGCCGGGTCCGACGCTCACCGGTGCCGAGGCCGGCGCCCGACGACCTGCCCGGCTGCGTGATCGACCTGGCCCCTGAGTCACCCGGGTGACCACACTCGAAGCGGATGTCGGCGGCGGCGATCGAGCACGTCCGTCCGCCGGCAGACCGAACCGTGCGGACCGCGCCCGCGCCGCACCCGCCGGAAGCACTGGCCGCCATCAGCGAGGCCGACTCGGCTCGGGATGCCCGACCCTGCCGAACGGCTCCGGGAGCCGCGCTGCCCTGACTCGGCTCCCGGAGGCGCCCCCGAGCTGCTGACCGCTCCGACTCGGCCGCTCCGACTCGGCCGCTCCGACTCGGGATGTCCGACCCTGGCAGGACTGGCTCTTGGAGGCGCACCGACCTGCTGGCCGCGTCGACGTGCCGCTCCGACGCGGGACGTCCACTCGCCCGCACCGACTCCCGGGGCGCATCGACCTGCCACGCCGACCTGCCACGCCACGGTCAGCGGGCGCCGAGGCGATCCGCCCAACCAGGAGCCGCACGCCCTTCCGCCGAGGCGTACCGGCCTGACGCCGTCCGGTGAGAAGGCAGCACCGACCCTCAAGGGAACAGCATCGGATCCCCAAAGGGCGAGCACCGACCCCACCGGCCGGGGCCGTTGACGGTCGAGGACTACGGTCGCCGGCGGGACGGTCAGGTCTGGACCAGCGGGTGATACTCCTCCTCGGTGAGGCCGAAGGTCCAGGCGACCCCCGCGCGCGGGGTGCGGGTGGTCGGGGGCACGCGGAGCCAGTAGACCCGGCTGGTGCCGTCGGGCTCCGGGGTGCTGTTGATGACCTCGACCATGGTGAGGGGCTCGTCGTCGTTGAACCGGAGCTGCCACAGCACGCCGCAGGCGTCGGAGCCGAGGCGGCGGGCGCCGGCCTCGCGGAGATAGCGCTCGTAGCCGAAGTGCTCGAGCATGACGCGGCGCAGCTCGGCGTTGCGCTCGGCGGCGATCTGGGCGTGGGTCAGGTGGGCGAGCCGGTGGACGAGGTCGGAGGGGATCGGCATGCCCCGCCAGGCGTGCAGGGCGAAGCCGTCGCTGTAGCGCAGGGCCGGGGTCTCGGCGGCGTGCAGCCGGCCGACGTTGTCGCGGTGCAGCTCGTCTGGGCGGTCGGTGAGGATCGCGACGTTGGCATACGGCCACCACCAGCCGGTCGACCTGGCGACTCCGGCGAGGCCGGCGAGGCGCTGGGCCGCGCGCAGCACCGCCCCGGCCGCCTCCCCGCTCAACCCGCCCGGAGCGCCGTCACCCCGCCCGCCGCCCGCCTGGGCAGCCACCCGCTGCCCGATGTCACCCCTCGACCCGCCGCCGAGACCACCACCGCCGAGACCGCCACCGCCCTGACCAGCACCGTCCCGGGAAGCCCGGGGTGCGGGGATCGAGGCGCCGGCGGTGTCGGCGCGGGAGGCGGCGGCGTCGAAGGCCGCGAGCCAGCCCGCGTCGTGCTGGCCGCCGACCGCGTCGAGCAGCACGGCGCGCACGTGAGTGGGCAGCTCGTTGCGCAGGTGGGTGCGCAACGGCGTGGCGACGCGGTCGTTCACCATCCGCCAGACGTCGGCGCCGCACGCCGCCCACAGCCGGGCCCAGCCGTCGGGCCCGAGCGACTCGTGCACCTCGGCGCGGGCCGCGGCCCACGGCGCGGTGCGGACGGCGGCGCGGACCGACACGCCGGCCGTGCCGGGCGACGGCGGGCAACCCTGCGCGCGCAGCTGCTCGGCGACGATCGCGTCGTCGTCGCCGAGCGCGGCGATCGTGGCGACGGGACCGGCGTCGGGCAGCGTGCCGCCGGCGCGGGCGTCGCGCCGGGCCGCGTCGGTGGGCAGGGTGAGCCCGGCCCGGGCCGCGCGGCGGGCGGCGGTGGTCAGCGGACGGGCCGGCCCGGGCAGGTCACGGCGGCCGGTGAGCAGCGCCGCGGCCCTGGCGCCCGCGGCCGGTGAGGCGAACCACACGATGTGCGCCGGCTCGGGCAGCCCGGCCGAGCGATACGCCAGGCGGACCGCGTCGGCGGCCGCGTCGCGGTCGGCGGGCGCGGTGGACAGGCCCGCCGCGAGCCACTTGGCCGCGTTGGCGCCCAGCGCCGCGGCGCTGGTCTCGTCGGTGAGCGGGGTCGTGGTCATCAGTCGGCCACCGGTCGCCACGAGCCGGGCACGTATTCGCGCTGGCGGACGATCCGATAGGACCCGGCGGGGATCGCGATCGTGCCGTGCTCCTCGTGCACGACGCGGGCCCGGGTCACGATCTTCACGAAGAGGCGGTCGATGTCGTCGCGGTCGGCGAGCAGCAGCGTGTCGGGGCCGACGATCACGTGGGCGTGGCCGGTGGCCTCGCCGCGGGCGAGGATCATGCGGCCGGAGCGGTCGCGCGGGGCGGGCACCGCGGTCAGCGGCACCTCGCCGGCGGCGATGGGCACCAGCAGGACGTCACCTTGTCGATACACGGCCGGACCTCCCAGGCGGGAAAAAGACAGATGTTCGAACCAGCACCCCGCACGATAGCCGCGGGGTACGACAATTTTTCCGAGCGAGAGACATATGGATCCCGGTCAAGCCAATAGCGGTGTCTGTGCGACGGCCGTCAGATCAGACAAACGTCGAGAAACCGCCCGAAGCCCTCGAACAGGGTCGCGGAAAGCGTGAAAAGACGCGACCATGAAGCCTCCTGGGGCAAGAGGGGTGCATCATGCAGTTGACGCTGGCGGTCCTGTGCCCGTTCGCGCCGCGCCTCTCACCGCACGCCGACATGGTGCAGCGCTGGTCGTTGCACTGGGCCACGAGACACGGGCTGCTCGACCGGCCGGGCGCCCGGGCCGCGTTCGCCAGGGCGAAGTTCGCCAACCTCATGGCCCGCACGTATCCGGACGCCGCCCCCGCCGACCTGCAGCTCGCCACCGCCTGGCTGATCAGCGTCTTCGCCCTCGACGACCGCCTCGAGCGGGCCGGTGGCCCGGTCGCGACCGGGCAGCTCGTCGACGAGGTCAAGCGGCTGCTGCGCGACGACGAGCTGCCCGGGGGGCAGACCTACCTGCGCGCCCTCGGCGAGGTGTGGCGGCGCACCCGGCCGCGGGTCGGCGACGCCTGGCGGGAGCGCTTCGTCGCCCACGTCGGCGACTATCTCGACGCCACCGTGTGGGAGGCCGGCAACCGGGCCGCGCACCGGCCGCCGCCCGTCGCCGAGTACCGCACCATGCGCTTCCGCACCGCGGCGATCGACATGTTCTTCGACCTCATCGAGCCGATGCACGGCGTCGAGCTCGACGCCGGCGTGTTCGCCGACGAGGACTTCGCCGCGATGCGCCGCTCCGCCGGGATGATCACCGCGATCTTCAACGATCTCGTGTCGTGGCCGAAGGAAGAGGCCGCCGGCGACCACCACAACATCGTGCTCGCGCTGCGGCACGAGCACCGCATGCCGGTGGAGGACGCGGTGCGGGTGGCGGTCGCCGAGCACGACGCCCTCGTCGAGGACTTCGTCGCGGCGCGGGAGCGGTTCGCGGCCGGGCCGCTCGCGACCGACCCGGCCGTCGCGGCCGTCGCCGGGGACTTCGCGCACTGGATCCGCGGCAACGTCGACTGGTCCACGGAATCCGGCCGGTACACCCCCTCGGACACGACCATCGAGGAGACCCGGATCCCCGCCCAGCGCCGGCAGCTCGATTAATCCGGTTCCGTTCGGCGCCGCGCCGCCGGTACAGTCGGCGCAAATCCAACGTGGAGGATGCCATGCCTGCCCGGGACACAGTCCCGGGTCGCCGGTGAGCCACGGACCCGTCGCGGTCCGATGGTCCGCCGAGGTGTGCCCGGGCGACGACTTCGCCTGATGACGCACACCTCAGAGGAGATCCTCAGTTGTCCGAGCACGTCCCTTCCGCGTGGTACGCGGACTTCTTCACCGAACTTCCCAACGAGTTCTGGCGCCGCGCGGCGGCACCGGAGCTCACCTCCGCCGACATCGGCTTCCTCCGGGAGCGGCTCGCACCGGCGTCGCGGGTGCTCGACGTGCCCTGCGGCAGCGGCCGGCACAGCCTGGCGCTCGCGGCCGAAGGGCACCGGGTCACCGGCGTCGACATCTCGCAGGAGGCGATCGGGCACGCCCGGCGGGCAGGCGCCGCGAACGCGGAGTTCCTGGTCGCCGACATGCGGGACATCCCGCGGACCGGCGAGTTCGACGCCGTGCTGTGCCTCGGCAACAGCTTCGGCTACCTGGAGCCGGCCGACCTGACCGTGTTCGTCGCGGCGGCCGCCGCGGCGCTGCGGCCGGGCGGCCTGTTCGTCGTCGACTTCGGCGCGGCGGCGGAGTCGGTCCTGCCCGGATTCACCGCGCAGGACCGGACGATGCGCACCGGCGACATCACCGTCGAGGCGAGCATCGCCTACGACGTCGACCGGAGCAGGATGCTCAGCACGTACACCTTCATCCGCGGCGACGAACGGCTCACCGCGACGGCCGTGCACCACGTCTACACCAGCGGCCACATCGGTGCGCTGCTGCGCGACGGCGGGTTCACGGACGTCACGCTGTTCGCCGGGCCGGACGGTGCGCCGTACACGATGGGCAGCGGCCGCCTGCTGGTCACCGCGCTGCGGAGCTGACACGGACCGGCCGGCGCCCGAGATGGGCGCCGGCCGGTTTTCCGGTGCGGTGGAGAGTGGAGGTCAGATGGCGTGCCGGGAGTCGTCCGGGTCCGGAATGCGGTTGAGGTCGGTGCTCTGCGTGAGGTCCGGCGCGGCCTGTACGGCGTCACCCGCCAGCCACGAGCCGGGCTTCGGCGCCCCGGACTGCGGGGGTGGCGCCACATCGCCCCGCCACGCGCCCGTCTCGGTGCCCCGCTGCTCGATGAACTCGCGGAACTTCGCCATGTCGGACTTCACCAGGCGGTCCACGATCCCGGCCTTGTCGGCGACGTTCTCCACGAAGCCGTCCGGGTCGATGTCGAGCTGCGCGGTCACCCGGCTGTGCGTGTCGTCGAGCCGATGGAAGGTCACGACGCCGGCGTGCTTCGGGCCCTCGGTCGACGTCCAGGCGACCCGTTCGTCCGGGTGCTGCTCGGTGATCCGGGCGTCGAACTCGCGGCGAACCCCACCGAACTCCACCACCCAGTGCCTCCTGGTGTCGTCGAGCTGGCGGATCTCCCGCACGGTGTTCATGAACGCCGGGAACTCCTCGAACTGCGTCCACTGGTTGTATGCGGTCCGGACGGGCACGGCCACGTCGACGGTCTCCACAACCTGACTCATGTGCGCTTCACATCCTCTCGTGCTCACCTTTGAGCTACCCCTGTGGGGTGAGGGCAAACCCGCACAAGTTGTCCGACCGGGTCACCCATCGGGCTGGCTGAATGGGCGTCCGTGGAGCACTTCGCCTACGGCGCCATCACGCCCGCGCTCGCCCTCGCCCTGGCGTTCCTCGGATGCCTGCTCGGCGTGTACATCGCCGCCCGGTCCAGGGCGTCCAGCGGCGGCAGCAGGGCGCGGTGGCTGACCCTGTCCGCGGTGGCCATCGGGGGAGCCGGCAGCTGGGTGCCGCATTTCATGGCGCTGCTCGGCACCGACGTGCCCAACTCCGTCGTCCGCTACGACGTGCCGATCACCGCGCTCGGGTTCGGCATCGCGGTGGTGGTGTACTGCCTGGGCCTGTACATCGTCGGCTTCGGCCGGCCGTCGCTGTGGAAGGTGCTGCCGGCCGGGCTCGTCACCGGCCTCGGACTGGCCGCGGTGTACAGCACCGCGCCGCTCGCGATGCGCGTCGCCGGGACGGTCGGCTACGACCCGGCGACCGCGGTGGCCGCCCTGGTCGCGTCGGTGGTCGGGGCGACGGTGACCCTGTGGTGCGTGTCGTCGGTCCGGGGCAACAGGGCGTTCGTCGCGGCGGCGGCGATCATGGCCGTTGCCGCCTGCAGCACTCACTACACGGTGATGGCGTCGGTACGGGTGGACGCCACGCCGTCCGGTACACCGGTGAGCGGTGCGAGCCCGCTGGAGCTGCTCACACCCGTGTGCGTGCTCGCGTGCCTGCTGCTGAGCGTCCTGGCGTACACGACCGTCGGGTTCTCGGTGCGGCAGAACACGGCGTCGGAGGAGGAGCTGCTGCGGCGGGCCCGCGACATGTACTCGATCGCGACGCTGCACAGGGCGGCGGCGGCCCGGTACGAGGAAAGGGACCGGGGCAAGGCCGCCCCGGTCCCTCAATGAAACTCGTCGAGCTACTTGAGCGCTGCCGCCGGGTCGGCGGCGACCTGCGAGAGCCGCTCCGGGCTCACCGCGCCGGCCAGGACCCGGCCGTCGTCGGTGATGAGGACGCTGAACAGCTTGCTGTTGAACGTCCGGCCGCCGTTGCCCAGCGGGAGCTGGTTGATGGCGTCCTGCGCCTTCTTCGCGTCCTCGTCGCTCGCCGCCTGCCCGGGCTGTCCCGTGCGGATGACGAAGACCGAGGTCCAGCCGGTGCCGATGACGGTGCTCTTCGGCTCCTCACCGGTCTTCGCCTCGGGCTGCTGGTCGCTGCCCTCGACCTTCTTGCCCGGGTCCGCCTCCTCGACCTTGGTGCCGGCCGGCGGGTTGAACACGAACTGGGAATCGTCGGGCCGGGCGAAGCTCACCTGGGTGAACGTCACCTCGAACGCCGGGTTGGACTCGCTCTTGGCGAAGACCTGCACGCGCAGCGGCAGCTTCTCCTGGGCGTCGATCGCCAGGCGGACCTGACCGATCAGCGACGCCGTGTCACGGGGACGGAGGATCAGCTCGTACGCGTCCCGGCCGGCGATCTTGGCCGAGTTGCCGATGGAGACCTGCGTGGTCGGGTCGATCGCCTTGAGGGCGAGGTCGGCCGCTTCCTGCGGGCTCTTCGGCATCTCGCTCGGCACCGGGCCCTTCGGGGCCTCCTCGGCGGAGCCGTCGCGCTTGAAGTGCTGCGCCGTGCCTGACTTGCTGTTCCAGGTCCAGGTGTCGGCACCGTTGTGGATGATGTCGCTCTGGCCCTGGGTGCCCAGCAGCGACAGGCGGGCCTTGTCCGGGCCGGAATACCACACCCGCAGGGTGTGCTTGCCCGACACGAGCGACGTGAGCTCCGAGCTCTGGTCGCCCAGCAGCGACGGCAGGGCCGGCAGGCCCAGGTCGGCGCGCTCGACGACGGTGCCGGACAGCCCGTCCAGCTGCGCGGTCTGCAGGTCGACCAGCAGCTGCGCGGCGGTGCGCGGCGGCAGGTTCGGCTCGGCGGCGACGGCGAGGGTCTTCGCGGCCACGCCCGCGCCCACCACAGCGACCGCGGCGACCGCGGGCACCGCCCACCGTAGGACGGGTCGTGACGTGAACTTCGACATTTGGTAACACCTCCTGCCGACCATGGTGCGCGGGGTCGGCTGTGACATCGCTGAGACCGCCTGTGCGCTCCCACAGCACAGCGTGCCACGCTGGTGCTCGTGCGGCTGCTGGTGGTTGAGGACGAGATTCGGATGGCGGGCGCGTTGCAGCGCGGCCTGCAGGCGGAGGGCTTCGCCGTGGACGTCGCCGGGGACGGGCCGACCGGCCTTGAGCTGGCCAGACACGGCGGCTACGACGCGGTGATCCTGGACATCATGCTGCCCGGGCTGTCCGGGTATCGCGTGGTGTCGGCGCTGCGCGCGGAGAAGAACTGGGTGCCGGTGCTCATGCTGTCCGCGAAGGACGGCGAGTACGACCAGGCGGACGGCCTCGACTGCGGCGCCGACGACTACCTGACCAAGCCGTTCTCCTACGTGGTGCTGGTCGCGCGGCTGCGCGCCCTGCTGCGCCGCGGCGCCCCCGAGCGGCCGAGCGTGCTGACGGTCGGCGAGCTGACCCTCGACCCCGCCCGGCGGCGGGTCACCAGCGGCGGGGAGGAGATCGTGCTGACGGCGCGGGAGTACGCGCTGCTGGAGTACCTGATGCGCCGCCCGGGACAGGTGGTGTCGAAGACGGAGCTGCTCGACCACGTGTGGGACGCGAGCATCGACACCGCGCCGAACGCCGTCGAGGTCTACGTCGGCTACCTGCGGCGCAAGCTGGGCCGCGACGCGCTCGAGACGGTCCGCGGGGCCGGCTACCGGCTGCGGTCGGCATGAGCGGGCCGGAGCGGAGCGGAAGGCCCGTGAATCAGCGGGCTCAGGGTCGAAGGTCATGTCGCCGGAGCGAAGCGGAGGCGGCATGATCTGGTGGTCGAGGTTGTCGCTGCGAGGGCGGCTGGTCCTCCTCGGCACCAGCGGGCTCATCGTCGGGCTGGCGATCGCCGGTGTCGCGATGGCGACGGCGATGACGTACAGCATCCGCGGCACCCTGGACCGCTCCGCCGACAACACGATCGGCGAGATCACCGTGCTGCTGGACGAGGGCTCGACGCTGCCGTCGCCGCTGCCGGCGCCCGCCGGCCAGGTCGTGCAGGTCCTCGACGCCCAGCACCGGGTCGTCGCCGGCGACCGTAACGCCGACCTGCTCGTATCGCTGCTGCACGCCTCGGAGCTCGACTCGGCCCTGCACGAGCGGATCACCGTGCCCGGCGACCGGGCGCTGCAGCCGGACCCGTTGCGGGTCACCGCCAAGCGGGTCCAGGACGGCCGGATCATCGTGGTCGCGGTGCCGCTCGGCGACTACAACCGCAGCCTCGAGCTGCTCAAGACGTCGCTGTGGGTGACGTACCCGGCGCTGGTCAGCATCCTCGTCGCCATCGCGTGGAAGGTCGTCGGGCAGGCCCTGTCGCCCGTCGACCGGCTCAGCGCCTCCGCGGAGCGGATCACCGGCGCGGCCACCGACGAGCGGCTGCCGGTGCCGCCGTCCAGCGACGAGATCCAGCGGCTCGCCGTCACGCTCAACCACATGCTGGACCGCCTCGCCACCACCCGGGCCAGACAGCGGTCGTTCATCGCGGACGCGGCGCACGAGCTGCGCAGCCCCCTGGCCAGCATGCGCATCCAGGTCGAGGTGGCCGCCGCGCTGGGCGACTGGCAGACGGTCGGCGACGACCTGCTGACCGACCTGGACCGCCTGTCGCGGCTGGTCGACGACCTGCTGCTGCTGGCGCGGGCCGACGAGCGCGACGGGCGGCGGGTGGCGCGCGAGCCGGTGGAGATGCAGAGCCTGCTGAGGAACCTGGCCAAGCGCTTCGCCACCGTCGACGTCGAGCCGTCCAGCGAGTCGCTGTGGGTGGAGGGGGAGCAGGACGCGCTGATCAGGGTCGTGCTCAACCTCGTCGACAACGGTGTGCGGCACGCCCGGACCCGGGTGGTGCTGCGGGCGGAGGCCGAGGGCCAGGAGGTCCTGGTCACTGTCACCGACGACGGTGAGGGCATCCCCGGCCCGCTGCGGGAGCGGGTCTTCGACCGCTTCACCCGGCTGGACGACGGGCGGGCCCGCGACGCCGGCGGCACCGGCCTGGGCCTGGCCATCGTGCGTGAGCTGGTCCGGCGGCACGGCGGCACGGTGCGGCTGCTCGACGCGCGGCCGGGGGTGCGGGCCGAGGTGCGGCTGCCCCGCTTTGTTGACAGTGTCATGTGACAGTGTCATAGTTGGCGTGTGACCGCGACGGGATGGACGCTTGAAGAGCTGACGGCACGGGTTGCCGCCGTGCTCGAGGGCGCCACCTATGCGGGCGCACCCAACGGTCGGGTGCGCGACGTTCCCGACGCCCGTGCCATCAGGTGGTATGCGACGATCGGCCTCGTCGACCGCCCGACCATGCGGGGCCGCACCGCGCTCTACGGTCCGCGACACCTTGCGCAGCTGGTGGCGATCAAACGCCGCCAGTCGGAAGGCAGGCGGATCGCCGACATCCAGGTTGAGCTTGCCGAGGCACCCGACGCCCTCCTCTGGGAGATCGCCGACCTGCCCAAGCACGAGCAACCCCGCACACGGTTCTGGACCGAGCCGCCCGCACCGCACACACCACCACCGGCACCGCCGCCCGCACTGCTCAGCGGGGTGCCGCTGAGCAGTGACGTGACGCTGCTGCTGCCCGGCACGCCGGGACCCGACGACGTGGCCGAGATCCTGGCGGCCGCCCAGCCGCTGCTGGACCTGCTGGCCGCCCGGGGACTGACGCGGGAGCCGGCGCCTGATGCGAGCCGTGACACGAGCGCCGAGCGAGGGAGTGGGCAATGAGAGTCGCCACGATGAGCGAGGCGGAGGCCCTGCGGGTCGCCGCACCGAAGGACGACGCCGGTCTCGGCGCGCTGCGCACAGAGCGGGGCAACCTGCCGCTCGACCGGATCGACGTCCGCACGGCCATCACCGGCCTGGTCGCACGGATCGACCTCACGCAGGAGTTCGTCAACGTCCACGACGAGCCCCTCGAGGCGACCTATGTCTTCCCGCTGCCCGACCGGGCCGCGGTGACACGCATGGCCATGACCGCCGACGGCCGGGTCGTCGAGGCGGAGCTGCAGGAGCGCGGCGCCGCCCGTGAGACCTATGACCGCGCGGTCGCCGCCGGTCAGCGCGCCTCGATCGCCGAGGAGGAGCGCCCCGACGTGTTCACCATGCGCGTCGGCAACATCCTGCCCGGCGAGCGGGTCAGCGTGTCACTGTCACTTGCCGGGCCGCTGTCGTTCGAGGACGGCGAGGCCACCTTCCGGTTCCCGCTGGTCGTCGCGCCCCGCTACATCCCCGGCGGCGCGCTCGACGGTGACAGTGTCGGGGTCGGTCACGCCCTGGACACCGACGCCGTGCCCGACGCGTCCCGCATCTCACCGCCGGTGCTGCTGCCCGGCTTCCCCAATCCGCTGCGCCTGAGCATCGAGGTCGACATCGACCCGGCCGGGCTGCCGCTGGGCGAGGTCCGCTCCAGCCTGCACACCGTGCAGCAGACCGACCGCACCGTCTCGGTCCTGCCGGGGGAGCGGGCCAACCGCGACTTCGTGCTGCGCCTGGCCTATGGCCCGGGCGAGGCCGGTCTCGCGCTGGCGCCCGACACGTCCGGCGAGGAAGGCACCTATCGGCTGACCGTGCTGCCGCCGCAGTCGCAGGCGCCGCCGAAGGCCAAGGACGTGGTGCTGCTGCTGGACCGCTCCGGCAGCATGGGCGGCTGGAAGATGGTCGCCGCGCGCCGCGCCGCCGCCCGCATCGTCGACACGCTCACCGCCGGCGACCGCTTCGCCGTGCTCTCCTTCGACGACCGGGTGGAGACACCCGACTCGCTGCCGTCCGGCCTCGCCGACGGCACCGACCGGCACCGCTTCCGCGCGGTGGAGCACCTGTCGCGGGTCGACGCCCGCGGCGGCACCGAGCTGCTCCAGCCGCTCATCGACGGGCTGAAGCTCCTCGACGCCGCGACGGGCGACCGTGACCGGGTCCTGGTGCTGGTCACCGACGGCCAGGTCGGCAACGAGGACCAGATCCTGCGGACCGTCTCGGCGGCGCTGCGCGGGGTGCGGGTGCACACCGTCGGCATCGACCAGGCCGTCAACGCGGGGTTCCTCGGCCGCCTCGCGATCGCCGGCGGCGGCCGCTGCGAGCTCGTCGAGAGCGAGGACCGCCTCGACGAGGCGATGGACCGCATCCACCGGCGGATCGGCGCGCCCGTCGTCAGCGGCGTCACCGTCACCGCCGAGGGCCTCGACCTGATCGACGACACCCGGGCACCGGCCCGGCTGCCCGACGTGTTCCCCGGCGTGCCGTTCGTGGTCACCGGGCGCTATCGCGGCAAGGCAGCAGGCGCGCTCACCGTCGCCGGCACCATGCGCGACGGCACGCCCTGGTCGACCACGGTCACCGCGACCCGCCACGACAACCCGGCGCTGACCGCGATCTGGGCCCGCGCACTGCTGCGCGACCTGGAGGACGCTTATGTCGCCGGCCCGGCCTATGGCGGCGACGAGCTCGAGCAGCGGATCACCGCGGTGTCGCTGCGCTTCCAGGTGCTGTGCCGCTTCACCGCCTATGTCGCCGTCGACAAGCGGGTCGTCACCGACGGCGACGAGCCGCGCCAGGTGGTGCAGCCCGTCGACTCACCCGCCGGCTGGGAGCTGCCGACGGCGGTGCCACCGCCGCCGCTGCACCCGACGTCGATGCCGTTCGCGGCGGCCGCCGCCGCCCCTGACCTGTCCAGGTCCGTGAACATGCCCGCACCGGGCGCACCGCCGATGCCGGCGCCGATGATGCCGCCGCCGGTCAGCGGCGCACCGCAGCGCAAGGCGGCCGGGGGCAGCGTCTTCGCCCGGCCGGGCGGCGGCGGGGTCGCACGGTCGCTGCGGTCGCGGGGCTCGGTCCGCCCGCAGCCACCCGCGTCGACGCAGCCGTCGGTGCAGCCGTCGGTGGAGGCGGAGCAGCTGCGGGCCGACTCGGCGGAGCTGCGCACCCTCGCGGCCGAGGAGGCCCGGCGCCTTCGGGACGCCGCGGACCGCCCCGACTTCGAGCGCCGCGAGCTCCTCGAAGACCTCGGCTCCCGCCTGGCCGTGCTGGGCATCGGCGCCCTGCGCGTCCTGGCGGACCGCCTCAACCCGGCGGCCATCGCCTCCCAGCCCCTCGACACGCTGTGGCAGGACGTCCTGTCAGAGCTGGACAAGCTCGCCGGCGACCAGCCCGGCCCGACGAAGCCCAGGGGAGCGTTCTGGAAGCGCTGACCACGACAGACACCAGCCCCGGCCCGCCCGGCACCCACCCGGGCACTGGGCAGGCCGGGCCCTGGCCATCCGCCAGCTGACCGGCCGGGGCCTCGCAGGGACCCGCGGTCAGGCCTGCCTTCGACGGACCGACGGGTCCGGCTCTGCCTTCGACGGACCGACGGGTCCGGCTCTGCCTTCGACGGACCGACGGGTCAGGCCCTGCCTTCGACGGACCGACGGGTCCGGCTCTGCCTTCGACGGACCGACGGGTCCGGCTCTGCCTTCGACGGACCGGCGGCCAGGCCTTGCTTTCGAGGGGCCAGTGGTCAGGCACTGGCTTCGGCGGACCAGCGGTTTGGTCTGTGCTCGACGGGCCAGCGGTCCGGTCTTTCCTCGACCGGCCATCGGTCGGGCCGAACCCATGGCGGCCCACCGACACGACCGAACCACCAGTTCCACCGGACCGGCGATCAGTTCAATGCTCGGCCGGGCCGTTGCTCGGACGGACGCCGGGTCAGCTCGGCGACCGCCCGGACCGATGGCTCAGCCGGGCAGGCGACCGGTGCGGCGCCCGGCCCTGGACCGCGGCCTGGCCGCTGGACCAGCTCAGCGCCGGACCGGAGCACCAGTTCCACCGGACCGGGTGATCAGTTCAGCGCTCGGTGGGGTCATCGCTTGGACGGACGCTGGTCAGCTCAGCGCTCGTCCGAGCCGACGGCTCAGCCGGGCCGGCGACCGGTGCGGCTTCTGGCCGGACCCTGGCTTGCACGCCGGACCAGTTCGGCATCGGACCGGAGCACCAGTTCCACCGGACCGGGGACCAGTTCAGCGCCCGGTTGGGCCGTTGCTCGGTCGGACGCTCGCCCGAACAACGACGGCTCATCCGGTGCGGCGTCCGGCCGGACCGTGGCCTGGCCGCCGGACCAGTGCGGCGCCGGACCGGAGCACCAGTTCCACCGAACCGACGACCAAGCTCGACGCCCGGTTGGACCGGCGTCGGGGGAGGGCCGACGTTCGACCAGCTCAGGGCCACTTCGGACCGACACCCTGGACGGATCGGACACGAACAAGCTCACCATCTCGATGCATGCCGGGCCGGACACGAACCGCTCGCGTTCACCCCAGCCCGGCAGAGGAGCGGACCAGGACGACCGGCTCAGCCGGAAGGCGGCTCGGGGCGGCAGGCCGATGTGCTTCAAACGGGGGAGCGCATCGGCCGTCCGCTGAAGGTCCGGTCCGGGACCGCCGGTCGATGTGCTTCAAACGGGGGAGTGCATCGGCCGGCGGTTCGCCCGCTGCCGAGATGCGGGCGCTACGGTACTGCGGTGATCATGCAGCGGGTGGCCCGGGTCGTGACCGAGGTCCTGGCGCCGGCGGTGCTGGTGTCGGTGCTGCTGGTGCTGCTGGCCGTGCACGGAGCGCCGAGTGTCGGGCGCGGGCTGCTGCTCGGCGTGGTGGCGGCGGCGTTCGAGAGTGTGCTGCCGTTCCTGTACATCCTGCGCGGCGTCAGGCGCGGGGACCTCACCGACCGGCACGTGGGGGATCACCGGCAGCGGCGCGGGCCGCTGCTGGTGGGGCTGGGGTCGGTGAGTGTGGGGTTCGTGGTGCTGGTCGCGCTCGACGCCCAGCGGGAGCTGCTCGCCGCCGTCGTCGCCGGAGGGGTCGGGCTCGTCGTCGCGGCGGTCGTCAACCACTGGTGGAAGATGTCGATCCACACCGCGGTCGCGGCAGGGGCCATGGTGATCCTGATGCTCGTGTACGGCTGGCCTCTGGTGGTCACCGCCCCGCTGGTGGGAGCGGTCGGGTGGTCGCGGGTGGCGCTGAAGGACCACACGGTGGCGCAGGTGGTGGTCGGGGCGGTCGTCGGCGCGGTCGTGGCGGGCGGGGTGTTCTCGGCCCTGCGGTGAGGCGGCGGATAGAGTTCTGAGGGAATCAGACCTCTTCACGCTTGGGAGCAGACCGTGTCCACAGTGCGCTCGAATACCCTCGTGGTCACGGCCGGCACGACCGCCGCCGCCGCGGTCGCCGAGGCCGGGCTGCCGACCAGCGGACCCAAGGCGATCGTCGTCGTCCGCGAGGCCGGGGGAAGCCAGGCCGGCCGGCTGCGGGACCTCGACTGGACGCCGGAGCAGGACACGGAGGTCGAGGCCGTCGACCTGTCCTCGCCGGACGGGCTCAACGTGCTGCGGCACTCGACGGCGCACGTGCTCGCCCAGGCGGTGCAGGACCTGTTCCCGGAGGCGAAGCTCGGCATCGGGCCGCCGATCGAGCACGGGTTCTACTACGACTTCCAGGTCGCCAAGGCGTTCCACCCCGATGACCTGGACAAGCTCGAGAAGCGCATGCAGGAGATCATCAAGTCGGGGCAGAAGTTCCGGCGGCGGCGGTTCGAGTCGGTCGAGCAGGCGAAGGCCGAGCTCAAGGACGAGCCGTTCAAGCTGGAGCTCGTCGACGTGAAGAGCGACAGCACCCAGACCGTGGACGCCAACGAGGCGATGGAGGTCGGCGGCGGCGAGCTGACGATCTACGACAACCTCGACCCGCAGTCCGACAAGGTCTGCTGGTCCGACCTGTGCCGCGGGCCGCACCTGCCGTCGACGCGGATGATCCAGGCGTTCAAGCTGACCCGCATCGCCGCCGCCTACTGGCGCGGTTCGGAGAAGAACCCGCAGCTGCAGCGGGTCTACGGCACCGCGTGGCCGACCCGCGACGCGCTCAAGGAATACCAGAAGCTCCTCGAGGAAGCGGCGCGGCGGGACCACCGCAAGCTCGGCGCCGACCTGGACCTGTTCAGCTTCCCCGACGAGATCGGCTCCGGCCTCGCGGTCTTCCACCCCAAGGGCGGCATCATCCGCCGGGAGATGGAGGCGTATTCGCGGCAGCGGCACGAGGAGTCGGGCTACGAGTTCGTCAACACGCCGCACATCAGCAAGTCCAACCTGTTCCAGACGTCGGGTCACCTGCCGTACTACGCCGACACCATGTTCCCGCCGATGGAGATGGAGGGCGCGGAGTACTACCTCAAGGCGATGAACTGCCCGATGCACAACCTCATCTTCCGGGCCCGCGGCCGCTCCTACCGGGAGCTGCCGCTGCGCATGTTCGAGTTCGGCACGGTGTACCGCTACGAGAAGTCCGGCGTCGTGCACGGCCTCACCCGGGTGCGCGGCCTGACCCAGGACGACTCGCACATCTACTGCACCAAGGAGCAGATGCCGGGCGAGCTGCGCGGGCTGCTGCAGTTCGTGCTCAACCTGCTGCGCGACTACGGCCTCGACGACTTCTACCTCGAGCTGTCGACCCGCGACGACTCGCCGAAGTTCATCGGGGACGCCGCCGACTGGGAGGAGGCCACCGAGGCGCTGCGCGCGGCGGCGGTCGACTCCGGTCTGGAGCTCGTGCCCGACCCGGGCGGCGCGGCGTTCTACGGCCCGAAGATCTCCGTGCAGGCCCGTGACGCGATCGGCCGGACCTGGCAGATGTCGACGATCCAGGTCGACTTCAACCAGCCGAAGCGCTTCGAGCTGGAGTATCAGGCGTCCGACGGCAGCCGCCAGCAGCCGGTGATGATCCACCGGGCGCTGTTCGGGTCGATCGAGCGGTTCTTCGGCGTGCTCACCGAGCACTACGCGGGCGCGTTCCCGGCGTGGCTCGCCCCGGTGCAGGTCGTCGGCATCCCGATCCGCTCCGACCACGCCGACTACCTCGCGGAGTTCGCCGCCCGGCTGCGCAAGGAAGGCATCCGGGTCGAGGTCGACCACTCCGACGAGCGCATGCAGAAGAAGATCCGCACCGCGCAGCAGCAGAAGATCCCGTTCATGGCGATCGCCGGCGACGACGACGTCAGCGGCGGCACCGTCTCGTTCCGCTACCGCGACGGCTCGCAGCGCAACGGCGTCGCCCTCGACGAGGCCGTCGCACACGTGGTGGAGGTCGTCCGGTCCCGCACCAATGTGGGACCCTCAGCGGCATGACGACGGGTACGCCGGATGATCTGGAACGGCTGTGGACGCCGCACCGGATGGCCTACATCAAGGAGGACCGGGCCGGCGACCACGACGAGCCGACCGGGTGCCCGTTCTGCCGGGCGCCCGGGCTGCCGGACGAGGACAGTCTCGTGGTCGCCCGCGGCGAGCTCGTGTTCGCGGTCCTCAACCTGTACCCGTACAACCCCGGCCATCTGATGGTGTGCCCGTATCGGCACGTCGCCGACTACACGGAGCTGACCGCCGAGGAGACGGTGGAGCTGGCGACGTTCACGCAGACCGCGATGCGGGTGATCCGCCGGGCCAGCGGCGCGCACGGCTTCAACCTGGGCATGAACCAGGGCTCGGTCGCCGGTGCCGGCATCGCCGCCCACCTGCACCAGCACATCGTGCCCAGGTGGGGCGGCGACACCAACTTCATGCCCGTCGTCGGCCGGACCAAGGTCCTGCCGCAGCTGCTCGGCGACACGAGGAAGCTGCTGGCGTCCGTCTGGGACTGAGCGACGTCAGGACAGGTGCCCCACGGCCTCGAAGCCGGGGTCGTGGGCACGCTTGACCTTCGCCTTGCCGTCCGGCCAGCCGGCGGCCGCCGCGACGAGGTCGTCCCCGGCGGCGGACTCGCCGTCGACGTAGTAGTGCAGGGTGCGCGCGCCGCCGCTGGTCTCCAGCGCGACCAGCTCCCCGTCGCCGCGCAGCGCCGCGTCGAGCGGGCCGTCCTCGAAGGCCCTCAGCGCGTCGAGCGCCTCGTCGGAGGGCAGCCCGTCGCCGCCGCGGCCGCTGTACTGCAGCGTCACCGCCACATGCGTGTCGAAGCGGGGCCACCGGGCGGCCCGCAACGGCCGCTGCGCCAGTCCGGTCACCGGGGCGCCGCGCCGGGTGCCCGAGAAGACCACCCACTTCGGCTCGCGGTACTCCTCGCGCAGGGCGTCGACGGCGGCGGCGAGCTCGAGCGGGTCGCGGGCGCCGGCGGGCTCGTCGGCGCTGAAGTCGACGGCGCCGATCCACAGCTCGACGCCCTCCTCACCGAGCAGCCAGTCGAGGGACAGGAAGGTGATCTGCCCGCGCACCGGCTCCGGCAGCTTGCGGAACAGCGGGTGGTGACCGACGACGTCGATCGCGGCCGAGTCCTCGTCGCGGGTGAACGCGAACCGCAGCTGGTCCAGGTCGAGCCGCGCGCCGGCGATCTCGATGCTGGCGCTCAACGTGTCGTGGTCCGGCTGCCGGGCGGTGTGGAACTCCCACTCCGGGTCGGCGGCGGGCGCGAGCGCACCCCAGCGGGCGACGAGGGCCCGCAGCGCCGGGTTGCCGCCGGGGGAGACGACCAGTGCGTGCCGCGCGTCGCCGCCCTTGCTGAACTCCCAGGCCAGGTCCTTGTGCATGGCCGCGACCCGCTTGCTGATCTGGGGCGTGAGCGGCTCGAACTCACCGGAGGAGACGGCGGCGGTGACGGCGGGGCGGATCGTCGGCCACCAGGCCCAGAACTCGACCACCGGATCCTGTTTCCTGCCCCGCGAGAAAATCATGCCGCGCAGTGTAGGCGGACCTGCCAGGGTGGGGGTCGTGCGAGTGGTGGAGTACGACGGCGACCGGGCCGATGTGCGGTGGCTGTTCGAGCTGGCGGAGGACTCCGCGACCGAGCTCGACGGCTACCTGGAGCTGGGCCGGGTCCTGGTCGCCGAGGAGGACGGGCAGGCCGCGGGGCATCTGCAGCTCGTCGGTGACGAGATCAAGAACATGGCGGTGGTCGAGGACCGGCGCGGGACCGGCGTCGGTGCCCGGCTCGTCGAGGCGGCCGTCGCGCTGGTACGAGCCGAGGGCGGCGGGACGGTGCGGGTGGCGACGGGTGCCGCCGACGTCGGCAACCTGCGCTTCTACCAGCGGCAGGGTTTCCGCTTCCGGTCCGTGGAGCGCGACGCCTTCACCCCCGCGAACGGGTACCCGGCCGGCATCATGGTCGACGGCATCGAGCTGCGCGACCGGGTCTGGCTGGACCTGGACGTGCGCCCAGAGGTCCGGCCGGACCCGTGACCAGCGCTCAGCGGGCCGCGGCGTGCTCCTTCTTCACCGCGTCGGCGAGGTGTGACGGCATCGGGTCGTGCCGGGTGAACGCCCGGGTGAACGTGCCCGAGCCGGACGTCATCGCCCGCAGCTCGACCGCGTAGCGGACCAGCTCCGTGGCGGGGACCTCGGCGCGGACCAGGGTCCGCTCGTGCCCGGCGGGGTCCGGCTCGTTGCCCAGGACCCGGCCGCGGCGGCCGGACAGGTCGCTCATGACCGCGCCGACGAACTCGTCGGGGACGCGGATGGTGACCTCGTCGATCGGCTCGAGCAGCGTCGTCTGCCCCTGCTCGGCGGCCTCGCGCAGGGCGAGCGCGCCCGCGGTCTGGAACGCCGCGTCGGACGAGTCCACCGAGTGCGACTTGCCGTCGACGAGGGTGACCCGCACGTCGACGACCGGGTAGCCGGCGACCATGCCGCGCTCCATCTGGTGGCGGACGCCCTTCTCCACCGACGGGATGTAGTTGTGCGGGACGACCCCGCCGACGATCTTGTCGACGAACTCGAAGCCGGTGCCGCGCGGCAGCGGCTCGACCCTGATGTCGCAGACCGCGTACTGGCCGTGCCCGCCGGACTGTTTGACGTGCCGGCCGTGGCCCTGGCTGGGCGCGGCGAACGTCTCGCGCAGCGCGACCTTCACCGGCTCGGTGGACAGCTCCACGCCGCCCGCCCGCAGCCGGTCGAGCACGACGTCGGCGTGCGCCTCACCCATGCACCACAGCACCAGCTGGTGGGTCTCCGCGTTGCGTTCCAGGCGCAGCGTCGGGTCGCCGGCGACGAGCCGGCCGAGGTTCTTGGCCAGGGCGTCCTCGTCGGAGCGGGTCTTGGCGACGATCGCGATCGGCAGCAGCGGCTCCGGCATCTCCCACGGCGCCATGAGCATCGGGTCGTCCTTGCCGGAGATCGTGTCGCCGGTCTCCGCCGTCGCCGACTTGGTGATCGCGACGATGTCCCCGGCGACCGCGTACGGCACCTCCCGCAGCGCCGCGCCGAGCGGGGAGAACAGGTGCGCGAAGCGCTCGTCGGCGTCGTGGTCCGGGTGGCCGCGTTCGGCCATGCCGTGCCCGGAGATGTGCACCGGGCTGTCGGGGCGCAGCGTGCCGGAGAAGACCCGCACGAGGGAGACGCGGCCGACGTACGGGTCGATCGTCGTCTTCACGATCTCGGCGATGAGCGGGCCGTCGGGGTCGCAGCGCAGCGGGGCGTGCGGCTCGCCCTCGATGTCGGTGACCGGCGGCACGACGTGCTCCAGCGGCGACGGGAAGCCGCTGGTGAGCACCTCCAGGAGGGCGTCGAGGCCGAGGCCGGTCAGCGCGCAGACGGGCACGACGGGGTAGAAGGTGCCGCGGGCGACGGCCTTCTCCAGGTCCTCGATGATCACCGACGTCTCGATGACCTCGCCGCTGACGTACCGCTCCATGAGCGTCTCGTCCTCGCTCTCGGCGATGATCCCTTCGAGCAGGCTGTTGTGGGACTCCTCGATCGCCGGCAGGTGCTGCGGCTCGGGGTCGCGCACGGCCGGCGGGTAGCCCGCGGAGTAGTCGAAGACCCGGTGGGTGATGAGGCCGATGAGCCCTTCGACCGCGTCGCCGTCGTCGCCGAGCATCGGCAGGTACAGCGGCAGGACGTTGTCGCCGAACGCGTCCTGGCACAGGTCGAGGGTGTCCTGGAAGTCGGCGCGCGGGTGGTCGAGGCGGGTGACGGCGACCGCGCGGGGCATGCCGACGGCGGCGCACTCCTCCCACAGCGTGGCGGTGGCGGCGTCGACGCCGTCGACGGACGACACGACGAACAGTGCCGCGTCCGCCGCCCGCAGGCCGGCGCGCAGCTCCCCGACGAAGTCGGCGTAGCCGGGGGTGTCGAGCAGGTTGACCTTCACCCCGTCGTGCACGAGCGGGGCGCACGACAGCGTCACCGACCGCTGCTGCCGCACCGCCGCCGGATCGTGGTCGGTCGTCGTGGTGCCGTCGGTGACCGTGCCGGTCCGGCCGATCGTGCCGGTCGCCGCGAGCAGCGCCTCCACGAGGGTCGTCTTCCCGGCGCCGGAATGCCCGACGACGACCACGTTGCGTACCCTGCCGGGGTCATCAACCGCCGGCACCGGACCGGCGACACCCTTCTCCTGGACCTTCTGCGCCATCACGCGCCTCCCGTCATGCCCTCTGTGAGCAGTCTCACAGTCACGACCTGTTCACCGATCCCACACCCGAACCATCACCGACACAAGCCCGTCCTCTCCCACAGACGGCATACGGTTTACTCAAGCACCGTGAGCAGGCCCACGCGCAGGTATCCGGCAAGCTCCGCCGCCGTTATCGTGGGAGCGCCATGGCGAAGATCCTCAGCGTAGACATCAAGGCCGGACTGGCCCGCATCGTGAACCCCGTCGCGGCCGCGTTGCTGCGCGCCAGGGTGACGCCCAACGCGGTGACCGTCGCGGGCACGGTCGGAGTGCTCATCGGCAGTGTCGGCTTCGCCACGCGCGGCCACATGGTCGTCGCGCTCGTTATCGTCACCGTGAGCTGCCTCACCGACATGCTCGACGGGGCCATGGCACGACAGCTCGGCGTCAGCAACAAGTTCGGCGCCCTGCTCGACTCGGCCATGGACCGCGTCTCCGACGGCGCCATCTTCGGCTCCGTGGCGTTCTGGTTCGCGTCGCAGGGCCAGCTGCGCGAGTGCGCCGCGGCGCTGCTGTGCCTGCTCACCGGGCAGGTGGTGTCGTATGTGAAGGCCCGCGCGGAGGGCCTCGGGATGACCGCCAACGTGGGGCTGGCCGAGCGGACCGAGCGGTTGATCCTCGTCGGCATCGGCGGCCTGCTGTTCGGCTTCGACGTGAAGTACGGCATGGAGTCGGCGCTGTGGCTGCTGGTCCTGCTGTCGGTGATCACCATCGGGCAGCGGATGACGCATGTGTACCGGCAGGCCCGCGACATCGCCGCTGCGCAGGACGCCGCCGCCGGTGACCGGGTGGCTCCGTGAACCTCGCGGAGCTCGGCTACGGCGCCGCCTTCTCCCTGATCCCGAAGCTTCCCCGGTCCGTGACGTGGCCGCTCTTCGCCGCCGCCGCGTCGCAGGGCTCCCGGCGGTACCGACGCGGCAAAGGCGGCAAGGGCACCCTGAGGCTCGCGTCGAACCTGCGCCGGGTCGTCGGCGACGGGCCGTCGGACGCGGAGCTCGCCGACCTGGTGGAGCGGGGCCTGCGCTCCTACGCGCGCTACTACCTGGAGGCGTTCCGGCTGCCGGGCCGCTCGAAGGCGGAGCACCTCTCCGGGTTCACCCTGGAGCGCCACGAGCTGCTCGCCCAGAACGTCGCCTCCGGCGAGGGCGCCGTGATCGCCCTGCCGCACGCCGGCAACTGGGACGCCGCCGGCGCCTGGGTCGCGGCCAACGGCTGGCCGATCGTGACGGTCGCGGAGCGGCTCAAGCCGGAGAGTGTCTACCGGCGGTTCCTGCATTTCCGGCGCTCGCTGGGTATGGAGATCCTCCCGACGGTCGGCGGCGAACGGCCCGCGTTCGACGTGCTGGAGGAGCGCCTGCGGGCCGGGTACGTGGTGCCGCTGCTCGCCGACCGGGACCTCACCGCCAGGGGTGTGGAGGTCGACTTCTTCGGCGGCCGGACGAAGATGCCGGCCGGGCCGGCGCTGCTCGCCCTGCGCACCGGCGCGCCGCTGTACGTGGTGTCGATGTGGTTCGACCCCTCGTGCGCCGCCGGCCGGCTGGAGGGACCGATCCCGCTGCCGGATCCCGCGGAAGGGGCCCTGGACGTGCGGGTGCGGCTGCTCACGCAGCGGATCGCGGACGTCCTCGCCGAGGGCATCGCCCGCAACCCGCAGGACTGGCACATGCTGCAACGGCTCTGGCTCGACACCCCCGCCGTCGGCTCGCCCTTCGTCGTGAAGGCCTAGGAGGCGTGTTGCGTATCGGGATCGTCTGCCCGTACTCGTTCGACGTGCCCGGCGGGGTGCAGAACCACGTCCGCGACCTGGCCGAGACGCTCATCGCCCTCGGCCACCACGTGAGCGTCCTGGCGCCCGGCGACGAGGAGAGCGGCGAGCAGCCGTACGTCGTGCCGGCCGGCCGGGCCGTGCCCGTGCCGTACAACGGATCCGTCGCGCGGGTGTCGTTCGGCCTCATCTCCGCGACCCGGGTCCGGCGCTGGATGGCCGCGGGGCGCTTCGACGTGCTGCACGTGCACGAGCCGCTGACGCCGAGCCTGTCGATGCTGGCGGTGCTGTCGGCGCGCGGGCCGGTCGTCGCGACGTTCCACACGGCGATGACCCGGTCGCGGGCCCTCGCGGCCGCGCAGGGGCTGCTCCAGCTGGTGCTGGAGAAGATCACTGGGCGGATCGCGGTGAGCGAGCTGGCGCGCAAGGTGCAGGTCGAGCACCTGGGCGGGTCCGCCTGGGAGATCCCCAACGGTGTGCAGGTGTCGCGGTACCGCGCCGCGACGCCGCTGCCCGGATGGCCGGGTTCCGGTGGGACGCTGGGCTTCCTGGGACGGTTCACCGAGCCCCGGAAGGGTTTCCCGTTCCTGCTGACCGCGTTCGTCGCGCTGGCGCGGTCGCGGCCCGGGCTGCGGCTGCTGGTGGCCGGGCCGGGTGACGTCGACGAGGTGATGTCCGATTTCCCGGACATCCTGCCCTTCCGCGACAGGATCGTGTTCCTCGGCAAGGTGTCCGAGGAGGACAAGGCGCGGATGCTGCGCAGCGTCGACATCTACGTGGCCCCCAACACCGGCGGCGAGTCGTTCGGCATGATCCTCACCGAGGCCATGTCGGCCGGCGCCACCGTCGTGGCCAGCGACCTCGACGCGTTCCGGCGGGTCCTGGACGGCGGGCGGGCCGGCGCGCTCTTCCCCGTCGGCGACAGCGCCGCCCTCACCACGACCATCGCCGGGCTGCTCGACGACCCCGCCCGCCGGGCCGCGCTCACCGCGCGGGCGGCCACGGTGGTGTCGGCGTACGACTGGCCCGTCGTCGCCGAACGGGTCCTGGAGGTGTACTCGACGGTGATCGAGGTCGCCGGGGCCGTGGTGGAGCAGCCCGTCCCGTAGGCGGCCGGCCGGTCCCGTAGGCTTCCCGCCGTGTGGTGGGTGATCACGGTGGTGGCGGTGGTGGTCCTGGTGGCCACCTATCTCACCTGGCTCGCGGCCCGGGTCGACCGGCTGCACGCGCGGGCGGTCGCGGCGTACGCCACGCTCGACGCCCACCTGCTGCGACGGGCCGTGGCGGCGGTGGCGCTCGCCGAGGCGGCCCAGCTGCCGACACTCATGTACGCGGCGCGGATCGCCGTCGACGCCCAGCCGGAGGACCGCGAGGTCGCCGAGAACGACCTGACCCGGCACCTGCGCGACGCGGCGGCCGGCCCGGAGGACGTCGTCGCCCCGCTCGTGCAGGTCAGCCGGCGGGTGGCCCTGGCCAGGCAGGTGCACAACGACGTGGTCCGCGACGCGCTCGCCGTGCGGCGCCGGGTGCTCGTACGGTTGTTCCGGCTGACCCGCAAGCACCCCCGGCCCGCGTACTTCGACGTCGACGATCCCTCGCTGCCGTGATCTTCCTGTCCTGACTTTGTTTCCGGTTTATCAGGCACTCCGTGCCCGCTAAACCGGAAATATCAGCATTTTCTGGGTTTTGCGGTGCTTGTGTGCTCCCGCTGGGTCCAACGAGGGCCGCGGGGTTCCCATTGGACGTCGGAACCTGTCACCCGGTCGGCGTAAACTCAAGGTGAATCCCGTTCATCCCTGTGAGGAGTGCTTCGTCGTGTCCGAGTCGCCCAGCACCAGCACGTCAGTCACCGGCACCGCGCGGGTCAAGCGGGGCATGGCAGAGATGCTCAAGGGCGGCGTCATCATGGACGTCGTCACCCCTGAGCAGGCGAAGATCGCCGAGGACGCCGGCGCCGTCGCCGTCATGGCCCTGGAGCGCGTCCCCGCGGACATCCGCGCGCAGGGCGGGGTGTCCCGCATGAGCGACCCCGACATGATCGACGGCATCATCGCCGCCGTCTCGATCCCCGTCATGGCGAAGGCCCGCATCGGCCACTTCGTCGAGGCCCAGGTCCTGCAGGCGCTCGGCGTCGACTACGTCGACGAGTCCGAGGTCCTCACCCCCGCCGACTACAGCAACCACATCGACAAGTGGGCGTTCACCGTGCCGTTCGTCTGCGGCGCCACCAACCTCGGCGAGGCCCTGCGCCGCATCACCGAGGGCGCCGCCATGATCCGCTCCAAGGGCGAGGCCGGCACCGGCGACGTCTCCAACGCCACCACCCACATGCGCAAGATCCGCGGCGAGATCCGCAAGCTGACCTCGCTGCCCGAGGACGAGCTGTTCGTCGCCGCGAAGGAGCTCCAGGCGCCGTATGAGCTGGTCAAGGAGATCGCCGAGACCGGCAAGCTGCCCGTGGTGCTGTTCACCGCCGGCGGCATCGCCACCCCGGCCGACGCCGCGATGATGATGCAGCTCGGCGCCGAGGGCGTCTTCGTCGGCTCCGGCATCTTCAAGTCGGGCAACCCCGAGCAGCGCGCCGCCGCGATCGTCAAGGCCGTCACGTTCCACGACGACCCCGACGTCCTCGCGAAGGTGTCCCGCGGCCTCGGCGAGGCCATGGTCGGCATCAACGTCGAGGAGATCCCGCAGCCGCACCGTCTCGCCGAGCGCGGCTGGTGACCGCCGGCATGATCATCGGTGTGCTCGCCCTGCAGGGCGATACGCGCGAACACCTGCACGCCCTGGCCGAGCTGGACGTCATCGCCCGGCCGGTGCGGCGCCCCGAGGAGCTCGACTCGGTCGACGCGCTGGTCATCCCCGGCGGCGAGTCCACGGCCATGAGCAAGCTGGCGATCGAGTTCGGCATGACCGAGCCGCTGCGCAAGCGGATCGCCGGCGGCATGCCCACCTATGGCTCCTGCGCCGGCATGATCATGCTCGCCGGCACGATCCTCGACGGCCGCGCCGACCAGGTGCCCTTCGGCGGCATCGACATGACCGTCCGGCGCAACGCCTTCGGCAGGCAGGTCGACTCGTTCGAAGGCACCGTCGACATTTCGGACATTGAAGGCGGCCCGTTCTCGGCGGTCTTCATCCGCGCCCCCTGGGTCGAGGAGGTCGGCGCCGACGTGCGGGTGCTGGGTCGTGTGAATGGCGGACCGGGCGCCGGTAGGATTGTCGCGGTTCGGCAGCAGCACCTGCTCGCGACCGCCTTCCATCCCGAGCTCACCGGCGACCTCCGAGTTCATCGGTACTTCGTGGAGATGGCGCGTGAGGCGGGCCAGACGACGGAGGGTTAGCCATGTCCGGGCATTCAAAATGGGCGACGACCAAGCACAAGAAGGCGGTCATCGACGCCAAGCGCGGCAAGCTCTTCGCCCGCCTGATCAAGAACGTCGAGGTCGCCGCCCGCACCGGCGGCGGCGACGTCAGCGGCAACCCCACGCTCTTCGACGCCATCCAGAAGGCGAAGAAGAACTCGGTACCTAACGACAACATCAACAACGCCGTCAAGCGTGGCTCCGGCCAGATCGGCGGCGGCGCCGACTGGCAGACCGCGATGTATGAGGGCTACGGCCCCAGCGGCGTCGCGATCCTCATCGAGTGCCTCACCGACAACCGCAACCGCGCGGCGACCGAGGTCCGGGTCGCGCTCACCCGCAACGGCGGCAACCTCGCCGACGCCGGCAGCGTCTCCTACATGTTCTCCCGCAAGGGCGTCATCATCGTGCCCAAGGCCGGCGAGCTCACCGAGGACGACCTGCTCCTCGCCGTCCTCGACGCCGGCGCCGAAGAGGTCAACGACCTCGGCGAGGCCTTCGAGATCATCAGCGAGGCCACCGACCTCGTCGCCGTCCGCACCGCCCTGCAGGACGCCGGCATCGACTACGAGTCCGCCGACTCCTCGTTCGTGCCGAGCGTGACGGTCGCCCTGGACGAGGAAGGCGCCCGCAAGGTCTTCAAGCTGATCGACGCCCTCGACGACTGCGACGACGTCCAGAACGTCTACGCAAACTTCGACGTCTCCGACGAGGTCATGGCCCTCGTCGAGGCCTGAGCATCAGGCCTGGGCTGCCTGCCGAAGGGCGGAACCGTCTCGGTTCCGCCCTTCGCCCTTGAGAGGTGACCGTGTCGGAGCCGCTCGCCGCGCTCGTGCGGTCGTATCCCGACATGTCACTGCGTCTCGACCCCGCCGACGCCGGTGCCGAGTTCGCCACGAACACCGCGTGGTTCGACGTTCCCCCGGGACCGGTGGACCAGATCGCGGTGGCCGCCGCCCTCGCCGACGTCGCCCAGCGGCTGCGGACCCGGTTCGGTGCCGCGCCCGCCCCGGTCACCTTCTACGCCTGGTACGACGAGCAGGCCGGCCGGCTTCGTTGCTCGCTGCGTTCCGTCGCCCCCGACGCGCTGCCGTTCGGCGGCCGGCACCGTGTGGTGGAGCGCCCCGAGCATGTCGTCGCGCTGATCGCCGCCGACGAGCACCCCCGGCGTCGTGCTCTGGAGCGAGCTCTCCGATGTCCACGACCCGGGCCGGAGCCGAGCCGGAGCTGTTCCCGGTCTTCGCGGCCGGGATCGCGCCCACCGGGAGGTTGTGACTGCTTCCTCGTCCGGCGTCCGACGAGATCCTGGCGCTCGTGGTCGGATGCCGTCCGCGCCGCGGACGCGACCGGTCCTTCGTATCCTGGATCTGGGACTGGTGCAGCCAATTTTGTCTGTGGCCATATGGCCACTAAAGTTGCGGGGGAGGTGAAACCATGACCGAAACTGTCATCAAGGCGGACTCCGCGACGGGCGCCGAAGCCGAGCCGGCGATCGACGAGGAACTGCTCGAGGAGGCGCGACGACACTTGGGAACCGCGTCGCGTAATGCCACGATCAATGCCGCGCTTCGCGTGTTCGTCGACCAGCAACGCGCTCGTCGCAGGGCGGCGCTGCAGGATCTGCGACGTCTTTCAGACGAGGGCGCGTTCAACTATGACGCGCTTGACGAGGTGGACGAGTGAGATTCCTCGTCGACACGAGCGCACTTGTCCGGCTCCAGCGCAATCAGGCCGCGACGGCATGGGACGACCTCGTCGAGCGCGGGCTGATCGCGGTATGTGAGCCGGTGCTTGTCGAGGTGATGTCGATCGCCGATGCCAAGAGTTACCAGCTCGTCGAGGAGCGGATTCTTGCGCTTCATCCGTGGGCGGCAATACCCGACGGAATCTGGTCGTTGGTTGCTGCCATCCGGCATGAACTGGTCCTGCCGAGCGCGTATCAGGGAGTGTCCGTAGCGGATCTGGTTATCGCGGCAACCGCGATCCGGCTCAAGCTGAGCGTCCTTCACGAGGACGGCGATTTCGAGACCATCGCTCGCTACGTCCCAGAGTTGCGCCAGCAGCGCATCAGCACTGAACCCGAATAGCCGGTCCGAGGACAAGCCGGAGCTCAGCTGCCGGGGCGGACGAGGCCTGATTCGTAGGCATAGACGACGGCCTGGACGCGGTCGCGGAGGGCGAGTTTCATCAGGACGCGGGCCAGGTGGGTCTTCACCGTGGCCTCGCCGACGGTCAGGGCCGCCGCGATCTCGCCGTTGGACATGCCGCGGGCGACGAGGCGCAGGACGTCGGTCTCGCGTGGGGTGAGGTCGGCGAGCTCCGGTGGGGGCTGCGGGCCGGGGGTGCCGGCGTAGGACGCGATGACCCTGGTCGTCACCGCGGGGTCGAGGATGGCCTCGCCGGCGGCGACGACGCGGATCGCCGTGATGAGGTGCTCGGGCGAGGAGACCTTCAGCAGGAAGCCGCTGGCGCCGGCGCGGAGCGCGTCGTGCAGGTTCTCGTCGGTGTCGAACGTGGTGAGCACGATGACCCGCGGCGGGTTGGGGGCGGCGAGCAGGATGCGGGTCGCGGCGAGGCCGTCCTGGCGGGGCATCGCGATGTCCATGAGCACCACGTCGGGGAGCAGGCGGCGGGCCAGGCTGACCGCCTCGACGCCGTCGCCCGCCTCGCCGACGACCTGGATGTCGGGCTCGGTCTCGATCACCATGCGCAGACCCGCCCGCACCATGCGCTGGTCGTCCGCCACGACGACACGGATCATGACGCGACCAGCAACGGCAGGCGGGCGTGGACCGCGAAGCCGCCGCCGGAGACCGGGCCCGCGTCGAGGTCGCCGCCGAACAGGGTGACGCGCTCCCGCATGCCGATGAGGCCCTGGCCGGCGCCGGGGGCGGGGCCGTGGACGGGGACGGCGCCGCCGGCGTCGACGACCGACAGGTGCACCCCGTCGCCGGAGTAGCGCAGCGAGACCGTCACTGCCGCGGGGCCGGCGTGTTTCAGCACGTTGGTCAGCGCTTCCTGCACGATGCGATACGCCGACATGTCCGCCGCCGGCAGCAGCGTCACCGGCGTCCCGGAGCACTCGAAGGTGACCTTCAGGCCCGCCTCGCCGACCTGGGCGAGGAGCTCGTCGAGGCGGTCCAGGCCGACCGGCGCCGCCATCGCCGCGTCGGGAAAGCCGCGCAGCAGGCCCAGCGTGCGGCGCAGCTCGCCGACGGCGTCGCGGCCGGAGGACTCGATGCCGAGCAGCAGCTCCACGTCGACGGCCAGACCGGCGTCGAGGCGGCGGCGGACGACACCGGCCTGGATGGTCATGACGGTGACGCTGTGCGCGACCATGTCGTGCAGCTCGCGGGCGATGCGGACCCGCTCCTCCATGACGGCCTCGCGGAAGCGCTGCTCGCGGATCGAGGCGCGGGCCGTGGCGGCGTCGGCGCTCTGGCGGTGCTGGACGGCGAGCACCGCGCCGAGGATCCACGGGGCGACGGGGAAGAAGAACGCCCCCATCGGGTCGACCGGGTCGACCTGCCAGAAGACGGCGCCTGTCGCGAAGGCGAGGACGAGCCCGGCGACCCCGCGCGCCCGGGCCAGGCGACCGGCGGCGCCGATGAGCGGCACGTGCCGGCCGACCGTGTACGCCGCGATGATCATCGCGGCGAGCTGCCACAGGCGGTAGTTGACGACCTGGTCCGGATACCAGTACTTGAGGCCGCCGACGCAGTTGGCGAGCAGCACGGTCAGCGGCGCGGCGTTGCGCAGCGCGACGAGCGGGACCGACACCGCGAGCACCCACGGCCACCAGCCGCCGGGCTGGTGCGCCACCGCCTCCTCGGTCAGGGCGAACGCCACGAAGGCGCCCGCCAGCACAAGATCCGTCCTGCTCATCCTCACCAGCTGACCGTAAGGGTTGCGCAGAGCGGGCGAGACCCTCCGGTGGATGACGCGGCGTCCCCCTCGCGGCGGAGGCGAAATCCGTCGCGCTGCGGGCGACCGCCGGGCCGGCACGTTCGTACTGTGCTCGTCCAACGCGGAATCAAGGGGTACTCGATGCTGATAAGACTCGCGCTCGTCCTGGCGCCGGCGGTCCTCGCCGTCGCCACGGCCGTCGATCCGGCGCTCGGCGACGACCAGGGGGTCGGGATCTACCGGGCGCATCCGGATGCCATCCAATGGCACTCGGTGCTGCTGCACTGGGCATGGGTGCTGTTCGTGCCGGCGTTCCTGGGGCTCCTGCGACCGATCCGCCGCCGCGGCGCGGTCCTCGCGCGCGTCGCGTGGTGCGCGGCCGTGTTCGGGCTCGTCACGTTCTCGGCGCTCATGGCGTACGACCTGGCGCTGCTGGCCATGGAGCAGACGCTGCCCGACGCCGAGGTCCGTCGCGTCGACGCGGTGTTCCAGTCGATGGACTGGGGGGTGTGGGGCTGGCAGGTCCCGGGCCTGGCCGGCTGGGCCGTGGCGCTGCTGCTGACCCCGGTCGCGGCGGCCTACGCGAAGGTCATCTCCTGGTGGACGGCGTCCGCCGCACTGCTGGGCTCGGTGCTGTATCTGCAGTTCGCGATCTCACCGCTGCCGCTGAGCCTCGCGGGACCGGTCGTGATGCTGGTTGCGTACGGCTTCGCGGGCCGAGAGCTCGCGAGGTTCCGCACGGCCACCGGGGCGTCCGGCGCGGCGGCGGACGGGGACGGCGGGGTGTCCCGCGCGGCGGTGGACGGGGACGGCGGGGTGTCCCGCGCGGCGGTGGACGGGGACGGCGGGGCGTCCGGCGCGGCGGTGGACGGGGACGGCGGGGCGTCCGGCGCGGCGGTGGACGGGGACGGCGGGGCGTCCGGCGTCGCGGCCGCTGGGCGGGCGGCGGACGAGCCGGACACGTTCGGTGTGTTCAAGGACCGGGTGGGCCGGTTCGGGCTGGTCGCCGCGCCGGTCGTGTTCGGGGCGGGGCTGCTGACGGTGCCGGGGCTGTCGCCGGACATCGCGGAGGCGGTACGGCAGCCGGGTCTGGCCCAGGCGAGCGCGCTGCTGCTGCACCTGGCGTGGCTGCTGTTCGTGCCGGGAATGCTGCTGATGATGCGGCGCGGCCGCCGGTTCACGACCGTGGCGGCGGCGGCGACCGCGTTCGCGCTGATGCACTTCAGCGGCCTGATGGTCGGCGACTACAGCGACCTGGCCGTGCGGCTGACCGTGCCGGCGGAGCTCGCCGAGAAGGTCGGCGACGCGTTCGGCGGCTACACCCTGTTCGCGTTCGGCTGGGCGGTCCCGGCGATGCTGGTGAGCCTGCTCGGGCTGATCGCGGTCCCGATCGGTGCCGCCGCCGACGGCCTGGTCCGCTGGTGGGTGCCGGTACTGACGGGGCTCGGCGTCGTGGCGTTCCTCGCGGTGGGCGTCGGCCCGCTGTCGGTGCTCAGCCCGCTGCTGCTGCTCGCCGGCTACGGGCTCCTGGCCAGGGCGCTGCCGTCCCGTCCGCTGCGGGCCGGGACGACGGGGACTCCCGGCCAGCAGCCGGAGCCTTCGGGGCCTCAGCCCATGGAG
>NZ_JBVJIJ010000019.1:116697-156486 GCF_055586325.1 Dactylosporangium sp. NPDC051087
AGTCCCAGCCGCAGCCCGCTCCATAGCTCGCCCGCCACGGGCGAGAGCGGGGGCTTCCGACCCAGGAGCCGGAGCCTACGGGGCCTCAGCCCATGGAGTCCCAGCCGCAGCCCGCTCCATAGCTCGCCCGCCACGGGCGAGAGCGGGGGCTTCCGACCCAGGAGCCGGAGCCTACGGGGCCTCAGCCCATGAGGCCCCAGCCGGCCTCGTAGCCCGTCCCGCTACGGGCGGGGGCGGGGGCTTCCGACCAGGAGCCGGAGCTCATGGAGCCCCAGCCCATGGAGCCCCAGCCGTAGCCCGCGCCCGCCGTCCGGGGTGCTCGGGAGCCCGCCCGAGGCGTGGGCCGTCCCGGTGAGTGGGGGGCCGTTTCAGACGGGCGGGCCTTCCTGGGTGCTGGAACCTGCCCGCGCGCGGGAAGGTGTCCGTGAGCGAAGCCCGTTCCGGTGTGCGTGAAAGCCCGTTCCGGCGTGCATGCGGAAGGCGGCGTCCGTGCGCGCGTTGAGCGGCGTCGTCAGGATGACGGTCGGCCCGCCCGCAGCCGGAAATGCGTGCGGGCGGGCGGCCGGTCACTGCAGGGCGACGCGCAGGTGCCGGGGGCCGCGCAGGACCGGGCTCGGGCGGTACTCCGGCGGATCCTCCAGGAGGCGGGCCCTTGCCAGGACCGGGGCGAGGGCCCGCAGCGCCACCTGCGCCTCCAGGCGGGCCATCGGGGCGCCGAAGCAGTAGTGGATGCCGTCGCCGAAGCCGAGGTGCTGCACGGGCCGGCGGTCCGGGTCGAAGCGGTCCGGGTCGCTGACGTGCAGCGGGTCGCGGTTCCCGGCGGCGAGGAGCAGGGTGACCGACGAGCCGGAGGGGATGGTGGTGCCGCCGATCGGGATGTCGTCGAGGGCCGTGCGCCACGGCAGGAACTGCACCGGCGGGTCCCAGCGCAGCACCTCCTCCACGAGGGGGATGGCGAACGACGGGTCGGCGAGGAGGCGGTCGAGCCAGCGCGGTTCGCGCAGCAGGACCAGCGATGCGTTGGCGATCAGGTTGACCGTCGTCTCGTGGCCGGCGATGAGCAGCAGCAGCGCGGTGCCGACCAGCTCGTCGCGGGTCATCCGGCCGTCGGGGCCGTCGTCGTGGGCGAGGGAGCGCAGCAGGCCCGGCTCGGGGTCGGCGTCGACGAGGTCGCCGATGTAGTCCGCGAGCTCGCGGAACGCCGCCGTCTGCCGCGGGGTGTCCTGCGCCAGGGCCTGGTCGATCCACGCCTTGAAGCGGGGCTCGTCGGCCAGGGGCACGCCGAGCAGCTCGCAGATGACGAGGACGGGCAGCGGGTAGGCGAACTGGTCGACGAGGTCCGCGGTGGAGGCGGGCAGGTCGGCGACGAGCTGGTCGACGATGCCTTCGAAGGACTGCTGGAGGTCGGCGACGAGCGTCGGGCGGTGCGGCGGGCCGAACTGCCGGTTGGCGAGGCGCCGCAGCCGGTCGTGCTCCGGCGGGTCGGTGCGCAGGAAGCTCGGCGCCAGCCCGATCGGGTCGGTCTCCGGGTCGGTCGCCGAGCTGATCCGCGGGTCGTGCAGCAGCGCGGAGATCTCCCGGAACGTGGTGACGAGCCACGTGCCGTCGGGTTCGCGGCCGACCGGGGTGCGGCGCAGCGAGGTGTACAGCGGATAGGGATCGTGCCGGTTCACCGGGTCGAGCACGGCGCCGAACACGGACCCGACGGAAGTGGTCATCGCGAACCCCTGACGAACGACGTGGACGAGGCGGGCAGGGCGAACAAGGCGGTCATCGGGAGCTCCTGACGAACGACGCGGACCGGGAGCTGGGATCGTGGCCCGTGACGACCACGGTCGCGTCGCGGGCCAGGAACTTCGGGTCGGGGACGTCGGCGGGGACCGGCACCATCGCGTCCGGCTGGTCGACGGTGGTGAACTCCGGCGGGAACGGCGCGGCCTGCTCGATCAGCCGCTCGTAGAACGGCAGCCACTTGCCGTGGTTGAAGGTGACCGCGCCGGTGAGGCGGCCCTTGTACCCGTACGCGGCGGCGAACCGGCGGTCCTGCACGGAGCCCTGGGTGATGACGACCTCGTCGGCGAAGGTGGGCACGCCGACGGCCTTGATGTTGGTGCCGAACTGCAGCGACCAGAACGTCGGCATGTGCAGGTGCGGCCAGCGGTCCGACTCGTCGCTGACCATGTTGTGCGCGGCGACCTCGGCCTGCGAGACGGCGTTCGCCCAGTGTTCCAGGGCGAGGAACTGGTAGCCGAACATCGCGTTCGGCGAGCGGGCCACGTCGCCGGCGACGAACACGTCGTCGAGGACGAGCCCGTTGACGTCGAACGCGCGGCAGCCCGCGTCGCACGCGACGCCCCACTCGCCGACGGCGAGCCCGGAGTCGCGGAGCCACTCGACGTTGCGGACCCCGCCGAGCGCGGCGACGACGACGGCGACGTCCGCCTCCGTGCCGTCGGAGAACCTGGCCCGCCGGACCCGGCCGCCGGGGTCGCCCTCGATCGCCTCGACGGTGACGCCGCAGCGCAGGTCGACGCCGTGCTCGCGCTGCAGGTCGGCCGCGATGGCGCCGATGACCCCGCCGAGCGCGCCGGCGAGCGGGGTGGCGGCGGCCTCGGCGACGATGACGTCGAGCCCCATCGCCCGGCACGTGGACGCGACCTCGGACCCGGCGAACCCGGCCCCGATCACCAGCACGCCAGGGGACGGGCCGGGAGCAGCGGCACCCGACGTGACAGAGGCACCCGACGCGGACGGCGCGGCGCTGAGGTGAGCGGCGGCGCCGCGCGGGGCGAGGAGGGCGAGACGTTCGTGGAGGCGCTGGGCGTCGTCGCGGGTCCGCAGCACGAACATGCCGTCCAGGGCCGCCTCGACCGGGTCGGGCCACGCGCGGGCGCGGACGCCGGTGGTGATGAGCAGCCGGTCGAACGGCACGGACGAGCCGTCCTCCAGCCGGACCCGGCGTTCGGCGAGGTCCAGGCCGATCGCGGCGCAGCCGAGCCGCCAGGTGGCGTTGAGGTCGTCGCGGTGCGGCAGGGCGGTGGCGTGCGGGGCGACCTGCCCGCTGAGGGCCTGTTTCGACAGGGGCGGGCGGTCGTACGGCTCGCAGTCCTCGCCGTCGATGAGGGTCAGCGGCCCGGTGAACCCTTCCTCGCGCAGCGCCTCGGCGGCGCGCAGGCCGGCGAGGGAGGCGCCGATGATGACGATGCGGGACGGGCGGTCCTGGACGTGGACGGGTGGCATGTCCTGCACGGAGAGCCGGTCGATCTGGATCGCCTGGACGGGGCAGGCGGCCGCCGCCCGGTGGACGCGTTCGCGCTGGTCGTCCGCGGGGGAGGGGTCGTACATGAGGGCCTCGTCGCCCTGCATCCGGAAGGAGGAGGGCGCCAGGAAGGCGCACTGGGCGTAGCCCTGACACTTGGTGAGATCAACTACTACGCGCATGCCCCAACCGTCACCCGGCGGGGGGTCGCGGCGCCTCACCCCACGAGGACGGCGGGCAGGGTCGCGCGGACGACGGTGCCGGCGCCCGGGGCGCTCATCAGGTCGAAGGTGCCGCCGACGAGTTCGGCGCGCTCCCGCATGGAGCGCAGCCCGAGGCGGCCGAGCCGTCCCTGACCGCCCAGCAGCGCGTCCGGGTCGAAGCCCACACCGTCGTCGACGACCTCGAGGACCACCCGGGTGTCGTCGCCGGCGAGGCGCAGCGTCACCTGGGAGGCGCCGGCGTGCCGGGCGGCGTTGCCGAGGGCTTCCAGGGCGATGCGGTACAGCGCCTCCTCGACCTGCGGACTGACCGCCGGCTCGGCGTCCAGCTGCAGGCCCCACCCGGGCGGGACGGCGCCGGTGCCGGGCGCGAAGTGCAGCGCGTCGACGATGCGCCGCAGCGCCGCGGCGAGGCCCGCGCCGACGAGGGTCTCCGGGCGGAGCCGGACGATGATGCCGCGCAGGTCGCTCAGGCCGGCGCTGGCCGTCTCCTGGATCCAGGCGAGCGAGGCGCGGGCGTTGGCGGGGTCGCCGTGGACGAGCTCGGCGGCGGTGCCCGCGCCGAGGCTGATGCCGTACAGCGTCTGCACCACCGAGTCGTGCAGCTCCCTGGCGAGCCGTTCCCGCTCGCGGGTCGCCTGCCGCGCGTCGGTGCCCAGGGCGAGGGCGGCAACGGCGGCGAACGCCTCCAGCCGGCGCGGGTGCGGCGGGCGGCGCGGGCCGGCGGCGACGAGCACGCCCGGGACGCCGTCGGGTGCGGGCAGCGGCACGCAGCACAGGGCCCCGCGGCGTGCGGGCCGCCCGGCCCGTACCACCGACGCCACGACCTCGGCGAGGCCGGCGTCCGCGCGCGGGCCGGTCGGGGCCGCCGCCCGCACGTGACCGGCGGCGTCGACGACGAGGACCGCCGCCGCCGGCAGGGCGAGCCGGGCGCGGTCGCACACCGAGTGCAGGACCTCGTCCACCGGGGCGCCGACCCGCAGCAGGGCGTGCAGCGCCGCGAGGTGCCTCAACTGGGGGCCGCCGCGTGGACCGGCACGAGCCCGACCCGCATGGCGTACAGGGCTGCCTGCGTGCGGCTCTCCGCGTTGAGCTTCTGCAGGATGTTGCTCACGTGGGTCTTCACCGTCTGCGGCGCGATGTGCAGCTCCCGGGCGATCTGCCCGTTGGCCCGCCCCCTTGCCAGCAGCACCAGCACCTCCTCCTCGCGCCGGGTGAGCTGCGGCTGCGCGGCCGGCACGTGGACGTCGCGGACGAGCCGCGCCGCGACGGCGGGGGACAGCTGCACCTGGCCCGCGGCGGCGGCCCGTACCGCCCGGTGCAGCTCGTCGGACGAGGTGTCCTTCAGCAGGTACCCGACCGCGCCGGCGTGCAGGGCGTCGGCGATGAGCTGTGGCTCCAGGTAGCCGCTGAGGGCGACGACCTCGACCCCGGGCAGCTCGCGGCGGATCACGGTGGTCGCCGAGATACCGTCGAGAACCGGCATGAGCAGGTCCATGAGGACGAGGTCGGGACGCAGTTCGTGGGCCAGGCTGACGGCCTCGCGTCCGTCGACGGCGGCGCCGACCGTCTCCAGGTCGCCGCTGAGGGACAGGAATCCGCGCAGGCCCTCGCGGACCATGGCGTGGTCGTCGGCGATCAAGATCCTGATACTCATCGCCGCGCGCTATACCCCGGTGCGGCGGCGAATCACCACGTCGCCGGTGCCGTTCGGCGTACGCCGAATGGGGGAGGACGAAGGTCGCCGCCCAGGACCGACCGGGGCGTGATGTTGCCCACCACAAACAGGGGCACCGTTGCACCGTGACGCCCAACTTGCGCCGGCTGGGCCGGTTTTCGCTGGTGGGAGCCGGCGGTGTGGTGGTCAACAACGGAGCGTTGCTCGTGCTGCACGGGGGGTTCGGACTGGCGTTGCTGCCCGCCACCGTCGCCTCGGTCGAGCTCGCGCTCATCACCAACTACGTGCTGCACGAACTGTGGACGTTCCGGCGGCGCAGGTTGTCGCTGCAACGCTTCGCCTACTTCAGTCTGGCCGGTCTCGCCGCTCTGCCGGTCAACGTCGTCGCGGTCCAGCTGCTGGTCGCGCTCGGCATGCACTACCTGCCCGCGAATCTCATCGGCATCGTGGCCGGGTTCGCCGTCAACTTCGCCGTCAGCTCGAAGTGGATTTGGAGTGAACGCACCGATGGAACAGCTGGTGTTGACCATTCTCACCCTGATCTCGCTGGTGCTGACGGTGCAGGCGGCGCACGCGTTGTATCTCATGATCTACACGTGGGACCAGCCAGAGGCGGGCGCCAAGGCGCGGGTGCCCGATCAACGTGCTACGCCGGCACTCTCCTTCACCGCCATCCTCCCGGCAAGGCACGAGGAGGAGGTCATCCAGCACACCATCGCCCGCGCCGCGTCCGCTGACTACCCGCCGCATCTGGTGCAGATCCTCGTGGTCTGCTCCGCCGACGACGTCGGCACGATCGAGCAGGCCCAGGCGCAGGTGAACCGGCTGCGCGCGATGGGCAGGACGAACGTCGAGGTGGTCGTGTTCGACGACGGGCCGATCAACAAGCCGCACGGGCTCAACACGGCGCTGCGGTACGCCACGAACGACGTCGTGGCGATCTTCGACGCGGAGGACGAGGTCCAGCCGCAGCTGTTCGACATCGTCAACACCATCATGATGGGCGAGGACGTCGCCTGCGTGCAGGCCGGGGTCCAGCTGATGAACTTCGACTCCAACTGGTACTCCACCTTCAACGTCCTGGAGTACTTCTTCTGGTTCCGCAGCCGGCTGCACTACCACGCGAAGAACGGCGCGATCCCGCTCGGCGGCAACACCGTCTTCTTCAAGCGGGACCTCATCGAGCGCCTCGGCGGCTGGGACGAGTCGAACCTGACCGAGGACGCCGACATCGGGCTGCGGATCTCCAGCATGGGGGAGAAGGTCCGGGTCGTGTACGACGACCGGTACGTCACGAAGGAGGAGACGCCACCGACGCTGCAGAGCTTCATCAAGCAGCGGACCCGGTGGTGTCAGGGCTTCATGCAGACGCTCGGCAAGGGCACCTGGAAGCTCATGCCGACCCGGCGGCAGCGGTTCCTCGCCTGGTACACCCTCGCCTTCCCGCACGTGCAGGCGATGCTCGGCATCTACCTGCCGGTCGCGCTGCTCAGCGCGTTCGTGCTGACGGTGCCGGTGCCGGTGGCGATGCTGTCGTGGCTGCCGGTGCTCCTGCTCGGCGCGCACTTCGTGATGAGTGTCGTCGGCCTGTACGAGTTCACCGGCGCGCACGGGCTGAAGGCCACCCCCGGCACGGTCGTGAAGATGGCGATCACCTGGTTCCCGTACCAGATGGTGCTGTCCTACGCGGCGGCGCGTGCCCTGTGGCGGCAGGTCAAGGGCGAACGCAACTGGGAGAAGACGGCACACGTCGGTGCGCACCGCACCGCGGCGGAGACTGCGGAGCTGACCAATGTCGGCTGATGTCCTGAACCGGCCCGCGACACCCGCGGCGAAGCCGGCACCCAAGCCGCAGACCCGCGGCTGGCCGATCATCATCCTGAGCCTGGCGATCGGCCTGGTGACGCACGGCTGGAACATGTTCCGCTATCCGCTGTACCTCACCGACGAGGGCATCTACATGGAGCAGGCCTGGTCCGTGCTCCACATGGCCAAGCTGTCGCCGTACACGTACTTCTACGACCACGCGCCGATGGGCTGGCTCACGATCGCCGGCTGGGTCGCGATCCTGCCCGGCGGCTTCGACGCCTTCGGCAACGCGATCAACACCGGCCGCGTGCTGATGCTCATCGTGCACCTGATCTCGGTGTTCCTGCTGTACGAGACGATCCGGCGCTACACCGGCAGCAAAGCGGGCGCGTTCCTGGCCGCGTTCGTGTTCAACGTGTCGCCGCTCGGCGTGTACTACCAGCGCCAGGTCCTGCTCGACAACCTGATGATGCTGTGGATCCTGGTGGGCCTGTACCTGCTGGCCCGCAAGGACGGCCGGATCGTCACCGTGATGGGTGCCGGGACGTGCTTCGGCCTCGCGCTGGTGACCAAGGAGAACGCGCTGTTCATCCTGCCCGGCTGCGCGTACCTGCTGCACCGCACCGTCAAGGAGCAGTCGAACCGGCGCTTCGGGCTGTCGTTCTGGTGGTTCGCCGCCCTGGCCCCGGTCATCGGCTACCTGCTCTTCGCGCAGATCAAGAACGAGCTGTTCCCGGAGAACTTCAACTTCAACCTCGCCGCGGCCACCCCCGGCGACCACGTGTCGCTGCTCTACACCGTGTGGTGGCAGCTGCACCGCAACTCCAACAGCAGCAACGGCCTGTCGTTCACCAGCCTGCTGCAGGACAGCTGGCTGTTCAAGGACCGCTACCTGCTCATCGCCGGCACCGCCGTGACCCTGCTCGGGCTGTTCGCCGGGCGGAACAACAAACGGCTGCGCGGGCCGATGCTCGCCTGCGCGCTGATGGCCGCCGGCTACGGCTTCTACCTGACCCGCAGCGCCCTGCTCGACTTCTACATCGCGCCGATGGTCCCGCTGTTCGCGCTGAACCTCGGGATGTTCTTCGGCTGGCTCACCCGGCGCACGAAGCCCGCCGGCGCGGCCGTGCTCGTCGCCTGCCTGCTGGTGCCGATCCTGGTCATGCCGGGCGGGTTCCTCGTCAAGTACAACACCAGGGGCCAGCTGGAGTTCAGCGACGCGTACCGGCTGCCGCTGACCAGCCTGCAGGAGCAGCAGGTCGCGTGGATCAAGGCGAACGTGCCGCCCGACGCGAAGCTCATCATCGACGACGACATCTGGGTCGCGCTGCACGACAACGACCCGCCGTACAAGAACGCACACCCGCACTACAAGGCCACGTCCGACCCTGACGTGCGGGACAAGGTCTTCGCCTCCAGCTGGGAGAACGTCGACTACGTCGTGATGTCGAACAAGATGCGCGACGCCCTGGAGCGCGGCGGCGAGACCTGGATCATCGAGGCGATCGACCAGCACGGGGAGACCGTGTGGGAGGCGACCCGCGGCGACGTCTCACTGCAGATCATCAAGATCGGTAAATCCTCGTAGCGAGCGGGAGTGACGATGCAAACCCTCAAGCGCCGCCGGGCACCGGCAGGCACGACCGGCAAACGGCCGCGCCGCCGGAGGGTGACCCGGCCGAAGATCTCCGGCCGCCGGCTGCTCATCGCAGCGGTCGCCGCGTTCCTGCTGGTCAGCGTCGGCCGGTCGGTGCTGCCGGCGCTCGGCATCGAGGCGCCGGGACTGCCGTCGTTCGGCGGTGGCGGGGACACCGCGACCGACGCGCCGACCACGAAGGCACCGAAACCACCGACCGTCGACCTCAACGGGGTGATGGTCCACGGCGGCGGCGACCCGATGATCACGCTGAACCCGGGCCTGGTGCGGCTCGGCGGCACCGTCACCGCCAGCGGATCCGGCTTCGACCAGGGTTCCATGGTCGACGTGTACCTCGGGCCGTCCGCCGCGGCGGCGCAGCCGTCCAAGAAGAACGCGAAGAACGCGAAGAACGCGGCCAAGCCGGTCCAGGTCGGCACCGCGAAGGCCGGCAAGTACGGCATCTTCACGGTCAACTTCCCGTTCCCGACCAAGATGTCGACCCCGGTGATGGAGGTGACCGCCCAGGCGCGCGGCAGCGACAAGGTCGCCAAGGCCGAGGCGGCCGTCGCGCAGGGCGCCGGGCAGGCGACGCTGTCCGCCGTCGTCGGCAAGCCCGGCGACGTCATCAACCTCACCGTGAAGGGGTTCTCGCCGGGTGAGGAGCTGCAGGTGTTCTGGGGGCGGATCAATGGTGACCCGGCCCTCACCCTCAAGGCCGACGAGGATGGCTCCGTGGGTAAGACGCCGATCAAGGTTGGTGTGACGGCCGTCGGAACCACCAGTCTGGTGGTCGTGGGCAAGACGAGTGGAGCGGCCGCGAGCGCGCCGTTCCAGGTGCTGCGGCTGTACCCGTCGATCAAGCTCGCGCCGTACGCGGTGAAGGCGACCCAGTCGATCACCTTCTCCGGCGCCGGCTTCGCACCGGGCGAACGGGTCCTGGTGCGGCTGAACTCCGCCGGCGGGCAACCGGTCATGGCGGTGACGACCGACGGCGCCGGCGGCTTCAAGGGCGCCGGGCTCACCATGCCCTACCAGCTCAAGGGTGCCCAGGCGCTGGTCTTCATCGGCGAGCAGAGCCGGGCCGCGACGTCGTCCGGGTTCACGATCCTGCCGTACACGCCGCAGGCCCGCACCAACGCCTACGGCGGCCTGCCCGGCACCGTCGTCAACTTCTACGCCACCCAGTTCGCGCCCAACGAGGCCGTCCACGTGTACGCGAAGACGTCCAAGGGCGCCAAGGGTGACCTGGTGTCGGCGTTCCGGGTCAACAAGAGCGGCACGGCCCGCGCCGTCGGGCAGTACACGATCCCCGGCAACACCGAGAACAGCGTCATCTTCGAGCTGAGGGGACAGCTCAGCGGCTCCACCGCGACCGTCAACTTCAAGGTCGACAGCTCCGGCGGCCCGGTCGACATCCCGACCCCGAAGCCGTACGTGCTGCCGAAGGACCTGGAGAAGTAGCCCCGGTGTACTGGCAGGCTTTTCGGGCCGCCCCGGAGGCGTTGGTCGTGCTCGACGCCGCCGGGGTGGTCCGGCTCGCCAGCAGTGCCGCCGAGGCGCTCTTCGACCGGGTCACCGCCGACCTCGTCGGCCGCCGGGTCGAGGAGCTGTTCGTCGGCGACCCGCGCTCGGCCCTGACCGAGGCCGCCGGGACCGCCGGGACCGCCGAGGTCTCCGAGACCGCCGAGGTCTCCGGGGCGGCCGGGGACGAACCCGTCTACACCACCTCGGCGGTCCGCCGCCCGGACGGCGCCGAGCTGCCCGTCGACGTGCGGCTGCGCACGCTGCCCGGCGACCCGAGCGGCCTCGTCGTGCTCGCCGTCGACGACCAGGGCTCCGGCGGGCTGTCCCGGGCCAGCCTCGAGCACCGGGTCGCCCGCCTGCAGCAGGCCGGGGTCGCGGCCGGGCAGGCGCTCGGTGACGTCATCCTCAACCAGGAGCGGGAGCGGGCCCGCATCGCCGCGGGCGTGCACGACGACAGCCTCCAGGTGATCACCGCGGCGATGCTGCGGCTGCAGCACCTGCGCCGGCGGCTGCGTGAGCCGCGCGACCTGGAGCTGCTGGGCAAGCTGGAGGACAGCCTGGCGCTGGCCGCCGAACGGCTGCGCCGGCTGATCTTCGACTTCCGGCCGCCGAAGCTGTCCAGCGAGGGGCTCGCCGCCGCCACCCGGGACCTGCTCGACGGGCTCGCCGAGGACCACTCGCTGGTCGTACTCCTGGAGCACCGGCTGCGGGACGAGCCGGCGCTGCCCACCCGCCTGCTGCTGTTCCGCATGCTGCAGGAGGCCCTCGCCAACGTCGGCAAGCACGCCGACGCCGACGAGTGCACCGTGATCCTCGGCGAACAGGACGACGGCTACCTGATCCGGGTCATCGACGACGGCATCGGCACCGAGCACGCCGAGACCGACTTCGAGACCCCGGCCGGGCACCTCGGGCTGGTCCTCATGCGGGAGCGGGCCGCGCTCGCCGGGGGCTGGTTCCGGATCAGCAGCATCCCCGGCAGCGGCACGACCGTCACGTTCTGGGTGCCGCGCGGCGCCGACCTGCAATCCAAAGGTGCCGCCTGATGCGCCCGCGCCTGCCATCCGAAGGAGCCACCCGATGCGCTACCGCGTGCTGATCGTCGAGGACCACCAGGTGGTCGCCGAAGGCCTCGCCGCGCTGCTCAACGAGCACAAAGAGCTGCGCGTCGTCGCCATCGCCGGCGGGGTGGGGGACGTCGAGCACCTCGCCGACGTCGAGCGGATCGACGTCGTGCTGTGCGACTACTGGCTGCCCGACGGCACCGGACCGGAGGCCGTCGGGGCGCTGCGGGCGCACCAGCCGGACGTCGCGATCGTGTTCCTCAGCGCCGACGACAGCGACGAGGTCATCCTCGCCGCCCTGGAGGCCGGCGCCGCCGGCTACCTGGTGAAGAGCTCGGGCGGCGCCGACGTCGCCGACGCGGTCCGCCGCGCGATCGACGGGGAGATCCTGGTGCCGGCCCGCCAGCTGGCGAAGCTCCTCGCCCGGCGGCGGGAGCGCTCGCACCGCTCCGCCGAGCACGCCCGGCGCCTGGACAGCCTCACCCCGCGGGAACGGCAGATCCTCAGCCTGATGACGTCCGGCATGGACAACCGTGACATCGCCCGGGAGCTGAGCATCAGCTACACCACCGTGCGCAGCCACGTGCGGCACCTGCTGTCGAAGATGGGTGCCCGGTCGAAGCTCGAGGCGGTGGTACGGGCAGCGGACTGGGACGCTCCTACAGTTGCACCATGAGCATTTCGGACATTCGTACGCTGACCTGATATTTCCGAATCCGTAATGTTTTGACCTGCCCGACGTCGTCGTACGTGAGGACAGGTCTTGAAGCGTTCCCGTCTTGTGTGGCTCGGCGCCACCCTTGCGATCGCCGCCGCCGCTGTCACCACCGGTGGTCTTGTCATGAAGCACTCCAACGAGCAGTCCGGCCCGCCGGCGGCCGGCCGGCAGTTGCAGCTGCCGCTGCACACCGAAGGCAACCGGATCGTCGACGCGCACGGCAGCACGGTCACGTTCACCGGCGTCAACTGGTTCGGCCTGGAGACCAACACGTTCGCCCCGCACGGGCTGTGGTCCCGCTCCCTGGACGACATGCTCGACCAGATGGCGGCGCAGGGGTTCAACTCCGTGCGCCTGCCCTTCAGCAACGAGCTGTTCGACGCCACCGCCAAGCCCAACGGCGTGGACTACAAGCTCAACCCGACGCTGCAGGGCCTCACCGGCCCGCAGATCATGGACAAGGTCGTCGACGGCATCACCAAGCGCGGCATGATGGTCATCCTCGACCGGCACCGGCCGACCTCGCAGGGCCAGAGCAACCTCTGGTACACCGACAAGGTCAGCGAGGAGCGCTGGATCGGCGACTGGAAGAAGCTCGCGAAGCAGTACCGCGACAACCCCCTCGTCGTCGGCGCCGACCTGCACAACGAGCCGCACGGCGAGGCCACCTGGGGCACCGGCGGCGAGAAGACCGACTGGCGCGCCGCCGCCGAGCGGGCCGGCAACGCCATCCTCGCCGAGAACCCCAACTGGCTCATCGTCGTGGAGGGCATCGAGTCCTACGACGGCGACGGGTACTGGTGGGGCGGCAACCTCCAGGGCGCGGCCAAGGACCCGGTCCGCCTGAAGGACCAGTCGAAGCTGGTGTACTCCGCGCACGACTACAGCCCCAAGGTGTGGTCGCAGCAGTGGTTCAACGACAAGGCGTTCCCCGCCAACATGCCGGCCCTGTGGGACAAGCAGTTCGGCTACCTGGTGAAGAACAACGTGGCGCCGGTGCTGATGGGTGAGTTCGGCGGCCGCTCGGTGGCGGAGAAGGACGCCCAGGGCAACAAGGACCTCGAGGGCATCTGGCAGCGGCACCTCATGGCGTACCTGAAGGAGAACGGCCTCAGCTACACCTACTGGTCGTGGAACCCCAACTCCGGCGACACCGGCGGGATCCTGAAGGACGACTGGAAGACGATCGACCAGGCCAAGATGGACCTGCTCAAGACGCACCAGTCGACGCCGGTGGCCAAGAAGCCCTAGGGCTTGAGTGCGTCGCTTGCGGCGCATGTGGGGTGTGGGGTGGGAACCCCCCACCGAACCGTGGGCGTCAGCCCGCGGAGCCGGTAAGAGCGGTCGTCGATGGCCCTCCCTCTCGCTGTTACGTTCAGCGAGGGGGAGGGCCTCATGCCTGTTCAGGAATGGGACACCACGGTCGCGGACCACATGCCCTTCGTCACCGAGGGTGAGTATTCGCCCGTGTTTCCGCCTATGCTGGGCGCGTTCCTCGACCTCGTGACGCTGTCGTAGGCCCGGAAACCGGGCCACCCGGCCGACTTGTGTGGTGTCCCCACATAGCTCGGTGCCCTGCGCCACTCCTAGCGTGTGCGAACACCGCCAGCAGGCGCTGGCCTTAACAAGGCGTTCACACGGAGGAAGCGTGATTCGGCAGACGACTGCGCCGCGGCGGGTACTGTTCGCGGCGCTCGGGTTGGGCATCGCGGCGACGTTCACGGCGGCGTGCAGCAGCCCCCAGGAAGCGGCGCAGGAGCCGGCCAAGGACGGCACCCCGATCAAGGTCGGCCTGGTGTACTCCCAGACGGGCGCGCTCGCCGGCTACGGCAAGCAGTACATCGAGGGCTGGAAGGCCGGCCTCGCCTTCGCGACCAAGGGCACCGGCAAGGTCGGCAACCGCCCGGTCGAGGTCAAGGAGGTCGACGACGCCGGTGACCCGGCGAAGGCCGTCTCCGCGGCCAAGGACCTCATCGGCCAGGGCTACAAGATCATCGCGGGCAGCACGGGCTCGGCGGTCGCCGGGCAGGTCGCGCCGCTCGCCGCGCAGAACAAGGTGCTGTTCATCTCCGGCCCGGCCGCGTCCGACGCGGTCACCGGCGTCAACAAGTACACCTTCCGCTCCGGCCGCCAGTCCTACCAGGACGTCCTCGCGGCCAAGTCCTACCTGCCGTCGCCCACGGGCAAGAAGGTCCTCGTGTTCGCGCAGGAGGGCACCTTCGGCAAGTCCAACGCCGACGCGGTCAAGGCCGTCATCGGCGGCGCCGGCGCCACGGTCGACAACCTGTTCGTGCCGGCCAGCGCGACCGAGTTCACCGGCTTCGCCGCGCAGGCCAAGGGCGCCAAGGCCGACATGATCTTCGTGGCGTGGGCCGGCACCACCGCCCCCGCCATGTGGCAGGCCCTCGACCAGCAGGGCGTGCTCGGCTCGACCATGGTCGTCACCGGCATCGACCAGCGCGCCTCGTGGGCGACGTTCGGCGCGGCCGGCAACAAGCTGGCGCTGCTCGCCCACTACTTCGACGGCGCCAGCGACAACGAGGCCACCGCCGCGCTGCGCAAGGGTGTCGAGGGCGGCAAGCTCGACCTGTTCCACCCGGACGGCTTCACCGCCGCGCAGATGGTCGTGCGGGCCGCCGGTGAGGGTGGCGACGACGCCGACAAGATGGTCACCGCCCTGGAGGGCTGGAGCTTCGACGGCGTCAAGGGCAAGCTGACCGTCCGCAAGGAGGACCACGCCCTGCTGCAGCCGATGTTCCAGGGCAAGTTCTCCGGTTCCGGCGCCGACCTGAAGCCGGAGCTCGTCAAGGCGATCGACCCGGCCGACGCGACCCCGCCGGTCGTGCAGATGAAGGGCTGAGGTTTGTTCCCCCGAAGTAACGCACCGGCGGCCGGGGTGGTTGACGCCCCGGCCACCGGCCTGCTGTCCACCAGGCGGCTGACCTGGAAGATCGGCGAGGTCGCGATCGTCGACCACGTGTCGATCGACCTGGCCGAGGGCGAGTTCCTCGCCGTCATCGGCCCCAACGGCGCCGGCAAGACGTCGCTGTTCAACCTGATCTCCGGGCTGCGCAAGCCGACGGACGGCTCGGTCACGCTCGCCGGGCAGGACGTCACGCGGCTCGCGCCGCACCGCCGGGCCCGCCGGGGCCTCGGCCGCACCTTCCAGTCCTCGTCGGTGTTCGGTTCGCTCACCGTCGAGCAGAACGTGCGGCTCGCCGTCCAGGCCCGCCGCGGCGGGTCGATCCGGCCCTTCCCGCTGCCGGGCTCCGACAAGGACATCGCCGAGCGGGCCGCCCGGGTGCTGTGGCGGGTCGGGCTCGACCACCGCGCCCGCACCATGGCCGGCACCCTCGCCCACGGTGAGAAGCGGAAGCTGGAGATCGCGCTGCTGCTCGCCGGCGAGCCGAAGGTCCTGCTGCTCGACGAGCCGATGGCCGGCGTCAGCGCCGAGGACGTCCCCGGCCTGGTCGCCCTGATCAAGACGCTGACCCGCGACGAGCGGCGCAGCGTGCTCATGGTGGAGCACCACATGGACGTCGTCCTCGACCTGGCGGACCGGGTCGCGGTCATGCACCACGGCGCGCTGCTCATCTGCGACACCCCGGAGGTCGTCATGGCCGACCGGACCGTCCAGGAGGCATACCTGGGGGAGAAGCTGTGAGACATCCTCTGAGTTCGGTCATGTCGGCTCGCTCCGCTGCCCTGAGCGCGGTTGTGTCGGCTCGCTTCGCTCCCCGACATAACCGAAATGTCGGACATGTTCGCGCAGCGGACATGTCCGGGACGGCAGGCATGTCCGGTGCTGTGGGGCATCCTCTGAACGCGGTCATGTCGACTCGCTTCGCTCCCCGCCACAACCGAAATTTCGGTTATGTTCGCGCAGCGGGCACGGCCGGGAAGGTGGCACCGTGACCGCCATTCTCGATATCGCCGATCTGTCGGTCAAGGTGGGCGGTTCGCACATCCTGCAGGGCGTCACGTTCTCCGTGCAGCCGCAGGGCGTCACCGCGCTGCTCGGCCGCAACGGCGTCGGCAAGACCACCACGCTCAAGGCCGTCCTCGGCCTGATGCCCCGCGCCGCGGAGATCACCGGCCGGGTCGCCTACTCCGGCGGCAGCATCCTGCGGCAGCCGACGTTCCGGCTGATCCGCGACGGCCTCGGCTACGTGCCCGAGGACCGCGGGGTCTTCGCCGGGCTCACCGTCGCGGAGAACCTCCGGCTCGCCGAGCGGGCCGGCGTCACCCCCGACTACGACACCGTGCACGGCCTCTTCCCCGAGCTGCGCAAGCGGGCCCGGCAGCGGGCCGGCACCCTGTCCGGCGGCCAGCAGCAGATGCTGGCGATCGGCCGGGTCCTGCTCAACCCCAACCGGCTGCTGCTCATCGACGAGCCGACGAAGGGCCTCGCCCCGAAGATCGTCACCGAGGTCGCCGCCGCCCTCGAAGCCGTCGCCGCGGTCGTGCCGATGCTGCTCGTCGAGCAGAACCTCGCCGTCGTGCGGCGGATGGCCCGGCACGCCGTCGTCATCGCCAACGGGCGCGTCGCGTACACCGGCGGCGCCAGCGACCTGCTCGACTACACGGAGAAGACCAAGGCGCTGCTCGGCGTCGGCAAGGGAGACCACGCATGAGCACATTCGTGCTGCTGACCCTCACCGGGCTGGGGCTCGCGGCGCTCTACTTCCTCGTCGCGTCGGGTCTGGCGCTGGTCTTCGGCCTCGCCGACGTGCTGAACTTCGCGCACGGGCTGTTCCTGTCCGTCGGCGCGTACGGCACCTGGTGGGCCTCCGGGAACCTGCCCGGCGCCGGGCCGTCCGGGTTCGGGTTCGTCCTCGCCGTGATCTTCGGCGTGGTGTGCGGCACCGCCGTCGCCGCGCTCGTCGAGCTGGTGCTCATCCGGCCGCTGTACTCGCGCACCATCGAGCAGGTCCTCGTCACCGTCGGGTTGTCCCTCGCGGGCGTGGCGCTGCTGCAGGCGTCGTGGGGCGCCGACCCGCGCACCTACCCGCGGCCGCAGTGGACGCAGGAGCTGACCGAGATCGCCGGTGCGCGGGTCCCCAACGACCGCTTCCTGCTCATCGGCGCGGCCGTGCTCGTGCTCGGCGGGCTGCTGGCGTTCCTCAAGTACACCCGCATCGGCCTGGTCATCCGGGCCGGCGTCGAGGACCGGTCGATGGTCACCGCGCTCGGCATCGACGTACGGCGGGCCTTCACGCTCGTCTTCGCGATCGGTGGCGCCGCCGCCGCGCTCGCCGGGGCGCTCGGCGGGGTCTACGCCGGGTCGATCTCCCCGACCGGCGGCAGCTCGCTGCTCATCTTCGGCTTCATCGTCGTCGTCATCGGTGGCATGGGCTCCGTGGTCGGCGCCGCCTACGCGGCGGTCGCCGTCGGGCTGCTCCAGCAGTTCGTCAACTACACCTCGCCGGGCCTCGGCGACATCTGCGTCGTCGCGCTCCTGGCGATCGTGCTGCTCGTCCGCCCGCAGGGCATCACCGGAAAGGTCGCCACCTCATGATGACGGACACCGCGGTGACCCCCGGCAGCGCCGGGGCGCCGCCCCGGCGCAAGTGGCATCCGGCCCGCTTCGGACCGCTGGTCTTCCTCGTCGTGCTCATCGCGCTGCCGTACTGGTCGATCTCCATCCCGGGGGTCTTCGACGCGGCGATCAACAAGCCCGGCACCCTGCAGCTGCTCGCGCTCTGCCTGGTGTTCGGCGCCCTCGCCACCGGCTACGACCTGCTGTTCGGCCGCACCGGCCTGCTGTCCTTCGGGCACGCGCTGTACTTCGCCGGCGGCGTCTACGGCACCGACGTCCTGGTCACCAAGGCCGGCCTGCCGCTGTGGCAGGCGGTGCTGCTGGCGATCGTCGGCACCGCCGCCGTCGCCGCGGCGCTCGGCGCGATCGCGTTGCGCACCAACGGCATCGCGTTCGCCATGGTCACGCTCGCCTTCGCCCAGGTCGGCGCGATCACGATCGGCCGCGACCCGGGCAGCCTCACCGGCGGCGAGGAGGGCCTGCCGATGGACACGTCCGGGGTACCGGACGCGCTCGTCGGCGTCACCAACACGGTCAACCTGTACTGGCTCGCGGTCGGCGTCGCCGTCATCACCGTCCTGGTCGTGCACGCCATCGCCGACGCGCCCGCCGGACGGGTCCTCGCCGCGATCCGCGACGACGAACGCCGCGTCGGGGTCCTCGGCCTGGACCCCTACCGGTACAAGCTGTTCGCGTTCACCGTCGCGGGCGGCCTCGCCGGGATGGCCGGCGCCATGTACGCGCTGCTGATCGGCGGCGCCACCCCGCACGTGGCGGTGTCCGACCAGACGCTGACGCTGCTGGTCATGGTGGTCCTCGGCGGCCCCGGCACCCGCTGGGGCCCGCTCATCGGCGGGATGCTCTTCACGTACCTCGACTACCGCCTCGTCGCGTTCGGCCGGTCCGACGCCGTCGACGGCCTGCCGGGTGTGCTGAGCGGTCCGCTGTCCCAGCCGCTGTTCGTGCTGGGGACCGTGTTCATCCTCGCCGTGTACTTCTTCCCCGGCGGCCTCGCCGGACTGCGGACCCGTCTGGGCCCACTCGCCAGGTGGATCCCCGACCGCCGATAACGGGATCCACCTGCCCTTCCGGACGCCGGTCGATTCGATCTTCTTCGAATCGACCGGCGTCATTTTTGTGTGGTGACGGGGCACACGGGCATGCCGGTAAATGTATGGATCGCCTCCATGGGCCTGGGTGTGGCGCCGGTCATAGCGTTCGCCGCAACGCGTCACCCGCCTGGAGGAGGTGTGTCCCCGTTGGATAAACCCTTGGACGGTCCCGCGGCCCTGACCGCGCGCGGTCTGACCCGTGACTTCCGCGGGTTCCGGGCCGTCGACACGGTCGACCTGACCGTCGCGGCCGGCAGCGTGCACGCGCTCGTCGGCCCCAACGGCGCCGGCAAGACGACACTGTTCAACCTGCTCACGGGGTTCCTCGCGCCGACCGCCGGGCGGATCGAGCTCGGCGGCGCCGACATCACCGGACTGCCGCCGGAGCGGGTCGCCCGGCTCGGCGTCGCCCGGTCGTTCCAGATCACCAGCCTGTTCCCGCAGCAGACCGCGCGCACCCACGTGGAGCTCGCGCTGCAGAGCGCCACCAGCCTCGGCTGGTCGTTCTGGCGCAGCCACCGGCTCCTGGACCGCTTCTCGGCCCGCGCCGGGGAGCTGCTCGACCTCGTCGGCCTAGGCGACGCGGGGGAGACCCTCGCCGGCAGCCTCGCGTACGGGCGGAAACGCGCCCTGGAGCTGGCGATCGCCCTCGCGCTCGACCCGAAGGTGCTCCTGCTGGACGAGCCCACCGCCGGCATGGGCCTGGAGGACGTCGACCGCACCGTCGAGCTCATCGCCGCCGTCCGGGACGGCCGCACGGTGGTCCTGGTCGAGCACAACATGCGCGTCGTCGGCCGGCTCGCCGACACCGTCACGGTCCTGCAGGCCGGTCGCGTGCTGGTCGAGGGCCCTTATGAGGAGGTCCGCGCCGATCCGCGGGTCATCGAGGCCTATCTCGGGAGCTCCGATGCTGCACATTGAGGGCCTTTCCGCGTGGTACGGCGAAGCGCAGGTGCTGCGCGACGTCGACCTGGACATCGAGCGGGGCGAGGTGGTCACGCTCTGCGGGCGCAACGGCGCCGGCAAGACCACCCTGCTGCGCTGCGTCATGGGGCTGCACGCGGCGCAGTCCGGAGTCGTCCGGCTCGACGGCGACGACCTCACCCGCCGCAAGGTCCACCAGCGGGCCCGCCGCGGCCTCGGCTGGGTGCCCGACGACCGCGGCGCCTACGCCACCCTCACCGTCGCCGAACACCTCACGCTCCCGCCCGTCGTCGGTCCCGCCCCGTGGAGCCTGGACCAGGTCCACGAGGCGTTCCCGGCGCTGTACACCCGCCGCTCCAGCCCCGCCACCAAGCTCTCCGGCGGCGAGCAGCAGATGCTCGCCCTCGCCCGGGTGCTGCGGATGGGCGCCACCGTGCTGCTCTGCGACGAGCCCACCGAGGGCCTCTCGCCGCTGCTGGTCCAGCAGGTCGGCGAGATCCTGCGGCGGGCCAAGGAGCACGGCGTCACGGTCCTGCTCGTCGAGCAGAATCTGCACTTCGCCACCACGGTCGCCGACCGCCACTACCTCCTCGCCGAGGGGCGGATCGTCGGCACCTTCGACAACACCGACATCCACTCCCGCGAGGCCGAACTCCTCGCACACCTCGGGATCTAGGGGATATTTCGTGAAAAAGACTCTCGCGGCCGGTGCCGCGCTCTGCGTCGCCCTGTCAGGCTGCGGCGGCGGTGGTCCCCGCGGCGGCGGCGACTCGAAGCTCACCGGCGACAAGCTGGTGCTCGGCGTCCTCAACGACCAGTCCGGCGTCTACGCGCAGCTGTCGGGCAAGAACTCCGTCGTGGCCGTGAACATGGCGATCGAGGACTTCAAGGCCAAGTACGGCGACAAGGCGATCACGAAGAACATCTCGGTGGAGACCGCCGACCACCAGAACAAGCCCGACGTGGCGAACACCCGCGCCGCGGAGATGTACGACCGGCTCGGCGTCGACGCCATCCTCGACGTGCCCACGTCCTCGGCCGCGCTGAAGGTCGCCGACGTCGCGAAGGCGCAGAAGAAGCTCTACTTCAACATCTCCGGCGCCACCACCGACCTGACCGGCAAGTCCTGCAACAAGTACACGTTCCACTACGCCTACGACACCGCGATGCTCGCCAACGGCACCGGCACCGCGGCGACCCAGGCGGGCGCGAAGAACTGGTACATCGTCTACCCCGACTACGCCTTCGGCCAGGACATGGAGAAGTCCTTCAAGGCCGCCATCGCCAAGGGCGGCGGCAGCGTCGTGGCCAGCGACCCGACCCCGTTCCCGAACGACAACTTCTCCACGTTCCTGCTCAAGGCGCCGACCCTGAACCCGAAGCCGGACGTGCTGGGCACCATGCAGGCCGGCGCGGACCTGGTGAACCTGGTGAAGCAGTACAACGAGTTCAAGCTGCGGGACAAGGGCGTCGGGCTCGCCGTCGGGCTCATGTTCCTCACCGACATCCACTCGCTGACCCCGGACGCCCTGGCCGGCACGACGTTCACCGAGGCGTGGTACTGGAACTTCGACGCCGAGAACCGCGCCTGGGCCGACAAGTTCGCCGCCAAGGCAGGCGGGCAGCGGCCCACCTTCGCGCACGCCGCGAACTACTCCGCGGCGCTGCAGTACCTGGAGGCGGTGCAGGCCGCCGGTACCGACGACGCCGACGCCGTGGTAAAGCAGCTGGAAGGCAAGAAGGTCAACGACTTCTTCCTCCGCAACGGCGAGTTCCGCGCCGCCGACCACCGGGTGCTGCACGACGCCTACCTGGCCAAGGTCAAGCCCGGCAGCGAGGTCAAGGAGCCCTGGGACTACGAGCAGATCGTGAAGACGATCCCCGCCCAGGAGGCGTTCCGCGCCCCGTCGGCCGACTGCAAGCTCTAGTCCGATGGGTTTCCTCACCCACACCTTCAACGGACTGGTCGGGGGCAGCTTCTACGCGTTGCTCGCCCTCGGCCTGGCCGTGATCTTCGGCATGCTGCGGGTGGTGAACTTCGCCCACGGCGCGTTCTACATGCTCGGCGCGTTCGGCGCCTACGTGCTGCTCGCCGAGGCCGGCGTCTCGTTCTGGTGGGCGCTGCTCGCGGTGCCGCTCGTCGCCGGGCTCCTCGGGATCCTGCTCGAGCGGGGCCTGATCCGCCGGCTGTCCACATTGGACCCGCTGTACAACTTCCTGCTCACCTTCGGGCTGACGCTGATGCTGCAGGACGTGGTGAAGTCGCGGTACGGCTCGCAGTCCAACCCCTACGACGCCCCGGCCGGGCTGCGCGGCACCGTCGACCTCGGGCTGTTCGACTTCCCGGCGTACCGGGTGTTCGTCTTCGGCGTCGCCGTGCTGCTGTGCGTCGCCGTGTGGTGGCTGCTGACCCGCACCCGGGTCGGCACCGTCGTGCGGGCCGCGACCGAACGGCCGGAGCTCACCCGGGCCCTCGGCATCGACGTCGGGCGGTGGATCGCACCCGTGTTCGGCTTCGGGGTCGCCCTCGCCGCGCTCGCCGGGGTCCTGGCGGCGCCGATGCGGGCGGTGAACCCGCTCATGGGCGCCGACCTCATCATCGGCGTCTTCGCGGTCGTCGTCATCGGCGGGCTCGGCTCGGTCTTCGGCAGCGTCGCCGCCGGCTTCGGCATCGGGCTGCTGCAGGCGTGGAGCGAGGCCTACGGCCCGGCGCTGCTGGCGCAGACGCTCATCTTCCTGGTCATGGCCCTGGTGCTGCTCTTCCGGCCGGCCGGGCTCTTCGGGCGGGAGGAACAACCCACATGACCTCGTTGATCCTGCAACGGGTGCGCACCCCGCAATGGGTGGGCTGGCTGCTGGTTGCCGTCGGTGCGGTCGTGGCGCTCTGGCTGCCCAACGGGCTCTACCCGGCGGTCGCCGTCGACATGCTCTGCTGGGCGCTGTTCGCCGTCGCCATCGACCTGCTGCTCGGGTACGGCGGGCTGCTCTCCTTCGGGCACGCCGCCTTCTGGGGCACCTCGGCGTACACCGCCGGGCTCATCGCGGCGCGGGCCGGCGTGCCCTTCCCGGTCGCGGTGCTCGGCGGCGCCCTCGCCGCGGCCGCCCTCGCGGTGCCGATCGGCTACCTCGCCGTGAAGCGGTCCGGGATCTACTTCGCGATGGTGACCCTGGCCTTCGCGCAGATGGTGTACTTCGTGGCCAACGAGTGGTCGTCGGTGACCGGCGGCGAGAACGGGCTGCAGAGCGTGCCGCGGGAGCTGTTCGGGCTGGACCTGTCCGACCCGTACTACTTCTACTACGCCGCGCTGCCCCTCGCGGCGCTCGGGATGCTCCTGGCCTGGCGGATCGTGCACTCGCCCTTCGGCCGGGTGCTCGTGGCGATCCGGGACAACCCGGCGCGGGCCCGGGCGCTGGGGTATCCGGCACACCGGTACAAACTGCTCGCCTTCGTCCTGTCGGCGTTCGTCGCGGGGCTCGGCGGCGGGCTCTTCGCCGTCGCGCACGGCTTCGTGTCCCTGGACGTCGTGCACTGGACGACGTCCGGCAAGGGCGTGGTCCTCGTCGTGCTCGGCGGGATCGGCACGCTGTGGGGCGGGGTGGTCGGCGCGGCCCTCGTCGTCAACCTGGAGGACCAGCTGTCGCAGGCCGGCTTCACGCTGATCGGCCTGGTCACCGGCGGCATCTTCGTCCTGGTGGTGCTGCTCTTCCGGCGCGGCCTGTGGGGGTCGGTGGTGGCGCTGCTCAAGCGGCTGTGATCGCGGGCACATTCTGATACGAGACGGTTCCGTATCGCTTCGCCTTGCTCTAGCTTGGTTGAGGATACGGAACTGTTCCGTATCGTATCGCGTTCGCTTCACTGGGGGCCTTGTTTCATGGACGCCACCGCATCCAACACCGGACATCCTCGACGCTGGGCAATTCTCGGCGTGCTCGTCATCAGCCTGCTCGTCGTCGTGCTGGACAACACCGTCCTCAACGTCGCCATGCGCACGATCGCCGACCCCGTGCACGGCCTGGGCGCGACCCAGAGCGAGCTGGAGTGGTCGATCAACTCCTACACCCTGGTCTTCGCCGGCCTGCTCTTCACCGCCGGCATCCTCGCCGACCGCCTCGGCCGGCGGATCACGCTGACCGTCGGTCTCGTGCTCTTCGGCATCGCCTCGCTGGTCTCCGCCTACGCGGACTCGCCGGCCCAGCTGATCTGGGCCCGCGCCCTCATGGGCCTCGGCGCCGCGGCGGTCATGCCGTCCACGCTCTCGATCATCGCCAACGTCTTCGACCCGCGGGAGCGGGCCAAGGCGATCGGCGTGTGGGCCGGCGCCGTCGGCCTCGGCGTCGCGATCGGCCCGATCGTCGGCGGCCTGCTCCTGGAGCACTTCTGGTGGGGCTCGGTCTTCCTGATCAACGTCCCGATCGTCGTCGCCGGCGTCATCCTCGTCAGCGTCCTCATCCCCGAGTCGAAGGACCCGCGCCCGGGCCGTATCGACTTCGTCGGTGTCGTGCTGTCCATCATCGGTCTGACCCTGCTCACGTACGGCGTGATCGAAGGCGGCGAGTCCGGCTTCGGCGCGATCACCTCGTGGGGCACGCTGCTCGCGTCGGTCGTCGTCCTCGCCGCGTTCGTGATCTACGAGCGGCGCATCGAGTTCCCGTCGCTGGACGTGAAGCTCTTCGCCAACCGCCAGTTCTCGGCCTCCACCGCGATGATCGGCCTGGTCTTCTTCGCCGCGATGGGCGCCATGTTCACCAGCGCCTTCTACCTGCAGCTGGTCCGCGGCTACGGCCCCCTCGCCTCCGGCGCGCTGTTCGTGCCGTTCGCGCTCGGCCAGCTCGTCTTCGCCCCGCGCAGCGCCGCCATGGTCAAGCGCTTCGGCCCCAAGGCCGTCAGCACCGTCGGTCTGCTCCTGGTCGCGCTCGGCCTCACCGGCTGGATCTTCATCGGTGCCGAGACGCCGATCTGGGTCGTCGGCGCGCTGTTCTTCGTCATGGGCACCGGCATGGCCAACGTGATGCCGCCGGCCACCGAGGCCATCATGGCCGCGCTGCCCCGGGAGAAGGCCGGCGTCGGATCGGCCGTCAGCAACACCATCCGCCAGGTCGGCGGCGCCCTCGGTGTGGCCGCCCTCGGCGCGGTCATCAGCTCCTACTACCGCAGCGGCGTCGAGTCCTCCACGACCGGCCTGCCGGCCGCCGCGAAGGCCGTCGCCGACGAGTCCATCTCCGGTGCGTACGGTGTCGCGGCGAACGCCGGGCCCGCCGGGCAGGCGCTGATCCAGCACGCCAACGACGCCTTCATCACCGCGATGCACTACTCGGCGATCGGCTCCGCGATCTTCGCGGTCCTCGGTGCCGCCGTCGCCTTCACCTGGCTGCCCGGCAAGCGCCCGGCGACCGCTCCCGCGCCCAGCACCGCGGAGAGCCTCGCCGAGGAGCAGGGTGTCGAGCTGGTAGACGTGTGATGACCTGCGGACGAGCCGGCAGTGGCTTCCGGGTGGGATCTCGGGAACAATGGAAGCCATGACGACGGCGAGCGTGGATGTGGTGGCCGACCAGGACCGCAAGGGTCCCGGCCGGCCCCGCAGCGCCCGCGCGGACGAAGCGATCATCGAGGCGGTCCTGGAGCTGCTCAGCGGCGGCCAGAGCGCCGACGCCCTCTCGATCGAGGCGGTCGCGGCGAAGGCGGGCGTGGGCAAGGCGACGATCTACCGCCGCTGGCCCAACAAGGAAGCCCTCCTCATCGACGCCGTCACCACGATGAAGGGCCCCGTCCCGGAGCCCGCGGGCATCTCGGTCCGCGACGACCTGGTCGCCCTGATCGCCGGCATGCGCACCAAACGCATGCACCACTACGGCAAGGTCACCGCGTGCCTGCTGCCCGAGCTCGTCAAGGGCGAGGAGATGCACAAGGTGTATCAGGCCGGCGTCGTCGAACCCCGCCGCAACGTGATGCGCGGCGTCCTGCTGCGCGGGGTGGAGAGCGGCGAGCTGCGCGCCGACCTCGACGTGGAGCTGACGCTGCTCATGCTGTCGGGCCCGGCGATCGCGCAGAACATGCTGCGGTGGAACCCGGCGGTGCCCGACGAGGGCTTCGCCGAACACCTGGTCGACGCCGTCCTCCGCGGCGCCCGCGCCTGACACCCCACCAACGCCTGCTCTCCCCGGCCGGGGCCGGCCCCGCCGAACGCCGGTCCCCGTCGCGCTCGATCCCCGTAGTGCGTCGATCTCGGTAGTACGGCGATCTCGGTAGTACGGCGGTCCCCGGATATGTCGGCTCGCTTCGCTCCCCGACATATCCGACATTTCGGTTATGCCCCATCCGCCCGACCGGCGTCGCGCCACCCATGATCCGGAAGAGTTTTCGCTGCCATAGCGACAAAAACTCTTCCGGATCATGGTGTAGGCGGGCGCACCCACGATCCCGAGCGGCTCCGGCCACCCCGACTGCTCAGACGGGACTGGATCGTGGCCACGCCGCGGTGATTTGGAAGACCTCGTGCACCTCTGGCCGCACAAGGTCTTCCGGATCATGAGGGAGGCAAGTCCTGCCCCGCGACCCTGAGCTCCGGCGGCCCCGGCCATCAACATGGGCGTGGGATTGCGGGTTGCGTCGCGGTGATCCGGTAGACCTCGTGCACCTCTGGCCGCACAAAGTCTTCCGGATCATGGGGAGGGCGGCCACCGGGATGCCGCGTGAGCGGATCCCAGCCAGCGCGCCGCGCGGCTGTGCGTCGCGGAGCGGCGCATTGGGGGTCCGGGGTGAGAATCCCCCGGCGGGACCCGCGCGCAGCGTGGGGCGGCGAGCCTATCGCCGAAGGCGACACAGCGGGTAACAGCCAGTCAGTTGGTGCGGAGGCGGTGCAGGCGGAGGGCCAGCTGGACCTCCAGGGCGCGTTCCGGTTTCTGCCAGTCCGCGCCCAGCAGCTGGCCGATGCGTTCCAGCCGTTGCGTCACCGTGTTCACGTGGACGTGCAGCAGTTCCGCGGCCCTGGCCAGGCTGCCGCCCACCCCGAAGTACGCCTCCAGCGTCTTGACCAGCGCCGTCCCGCGCCGCACGTCGTAGTCCACGACAGGGCCGATCGTCGAGCCGAGGAACGCGTCCACGTCCCGGTCCCGGCCGTCGGGCGCGGAGCCCAGCAGGAGCCCCACGAAGCCCAGCTCGGCCGTGCTCGCCCCGGCCCCGCCCCGCCCGAGCGCGGCGAGGGCGATGACGCACCGGTCCGCGTCCCGGTACGCCGCGGCGATGCCGGCGGGACCGGTCGCGGGGCCGCCGGCGCCGGCGGTGACCGGACGGCCGAGGAGCTTGCCGAGGTCGCGGGCGACGACCCGGGCCAGGGGGCCGGCCGCGTCGCCGGGCAGGAGCAGGACCACGTGACCGTCGCGCGCCGCGGCCAGGCCGCCGCGGGTCTGGGCGTACGTCTGGGCCCAGGACACCGCGCGCTGGCGGGCCGAGCCGCCGGCGATCGCGTCCTCGCCGACGGCCACGACGACGCTGGGGGCGTCCAGGTCGACGCCGAGGCGTTTCGCGCGGGTGCGCAGGGAGTCGGCGTCGCGGACGGGGCGGGTGATGACGTCGTCGAGGAGCTCGCCGCGGACCCGGCTCTCGGCCTCGGCGACGGTGCGCCGGAAGAGCTGCAGCAGCGCCGTGACCACCGCGGCCCGCTCCAGGATCCGCTGGTCGGCGTCGACGAGGGGCCGGTCGGGTCGCAGCACCAGCGCGCCGAGGTTCTCCGCGCCCGCCACGACCGCGGCGAGCCAGAGCGGTCCCCGCCGGACGCTGCGGCCTTCGGTACGGGAGGCGGCGAGCGCCTCGGCGAAGGCGCTGGCGTCGGGTGCGTCCAGGACGCCGACGCTGGCCTGCTGCCGGCCGTCGGCGTCCAGGACCAGCAGGTCGCCGCCGAGGACCTCGGTGACGACCTCGGCGATGTCCTCGACGCCGGCGCCGCGCAGGACGAGGGCCGTCATGCGGTCGTGGGCGGCGGCGGCGCGCTCGACGGAGTCGCTGTGGGCGCGGACCATGCCGTTGGCGGCGGAGAGCTCCTCCAGGGCCGCCTGGGTCTCGCCGAGCAGCCGCGCGGTGTCGATGGCGACGGCGGCGTTCGCGGCGAGCGAGACGAGCAGCGACACCTCTTCGCGGGCGAACGGGCGGGCGGAGCGGTTGGCGGCGTACAGGACGCCGATGATGCGCGAGCCGAGCCGCAGCGGCACCCCGAGGATCGCGACGAGGCCCTCCTCGCCGACGCCGGCGTCGATGTCGCCGGTGTGCCGGAAGCGGGCGTCCTCGGGGTAGTTGGCCGTCACGTACGGGCTGCCGGTCTGCGCGACGAGCCCGCCGAGCCCGGCGCCCATCGGCAGCCGCAGGGCCTGGAACTTGGCGGAGATCGAGCCGTCGGTGACCCGCATGTAGGTGTCGCCGTGCTGTTCGTCGTTGAGCGTCATGTACGCCACGTCGGCGCCGAGCAGTGTGCGGGCGCGGTGCACGATCGCGGCGAGGACGGCGTCGACGTCGCGGAGGCCGGCGAGGTCGCTGGCGGTGTCGAAGAGGCCGGACAGCTCCTCCTCGCGGCGCCGCCGGCGCTCCAGCAGGGCGCGGACGCGCAGGGCGACGACCTTCGCCTGCTCCAGCTCGGCGAGGCGGTCCGGTGGCAGGCCGGCGTTGCGGGCGGCGACGAGCGGGCCCTCGAACTCGACGGCGGCGGCCTCCCGCGCGAGCAGCTCCAGGTACTCCAGCATCGTCACACCCCCATTGTGCTAGTGCGCGGTCCAGCCGCCGTCGATCGCGACCGACGCGCCGGTGATGAACCCGGCCGCGTCGCTGCACAGGTACGCGACGAGCTCGGCGACCTCGGAGGGCTCGATCAGCCGCTTGATGGCCGCGCTGGTGAGCATGATCTTCTCGACGACCTCGGTCTCGTCGATGCCGTGGGTGGCCGCCTGCGCGGCGATCTGGCCCTCGACGAGGGGGGTGCGCACGTACGCCGGGTTGATGCAGTTGCTCGTGACGCCGTGCGGCGCGCCTTCCAGGGCGACGGTCTTGGAGAGGCCTTCGAGCGCGTGTTTCGCCGTCACGTACGCCGACTTGAACGGCGACGAGCGCAGGCCGTGCACGGAGGAGATGTTGACGACGCGGCCCCAGCCGTTCGCGTACATGTGCGGCAGGACGCGCCGGGTGAGCCGGAACGGCGCCTCGACCATCACGGTCTGGATGTAGGCGAACCGCTCCGGCGGGAAGTCCTCCAGCGGCGCGACGTGCTGCAGCCCGGCGTTGTTGACCAGGATGTCGGCGTCCCAGTGGCCGTCGAGCAGCCGTTCCGCGGCGGTGAGGTCGGCGAGGTCGGCGACCACCGGGACCAGGCCAGGCTCGTCGGCGAGGAGCTCGAGCGACGCCGCGTCACGGTCGACGGCGACCACCTTCGCCCCGGCGGCGGCCAGGCGGACGGCGACGCCGCGGCCGATGCCGCTGCCCGCGCCCGTCACCAGTGCGGTCCGGCCACGCAGGTCCAGGGAGACCACCTGGTGCGGCGGGACGGGATGTGGCGTCGTCATGGCGGGAAACGTACGAGCCTTCGCGCGTGGGTCCCATGGGGGCCGCCCACATACCTTCGCCGCACTCGGTGTGTGTGTCGCGCCGCCGGTACGGATGGGGCGTCGGCTACTGTGTCGAACACACGTATGAGGGGGTTGCGGTGCGCGTGCTGGGGGTCGACCCGGGGCTGACCCGTTGCGGGGTCGGCGTGGTCGAGGGCGTGCCCGGCAGGCCGTGCAAGCTCGTGCACTACGAGGTCGTCACCAGCGACCCGGACACGGACCTGGCGCACCGGCTGCTCAACCTCGACGAGCGGCTGACCGCCCTGGTCGCCGAGCACCGTCCCGAGTCGGTCGCCGTGGAGCGGGTCTTCAGCCAGCACAACGTCCGCACCGTCATGGGCACCGCCCAGGCGGGCGCCGTCGCGATCCTGGTCGCCGCGCGGGCCGGCCTGCCGGTGCAGACCTACACGCCGAGCGAGGTGAAGGCCGCCGTGAGCGGCAACGGCTCCGCCGACAAGGCACAGGTGACGGCGATGGTCACCCGGCTGCTGCGGCTCAGCGTCGCGCCCCGGCCCGCCGATGCCGCCGACGCCCTGGCTCTGGCAATCTGTCATGTCTGGAGGGGCGGCACCAGGGACCGCATCCAGGCGGCGCTGAGGAGAGCACGATGATCGCGAGTGTGCGGGGGCGGGTCGCCGCCGTGTCGCCGGACGGGGCCGTGATCGAGGTGGGCGGGGTCGGCCTCGCCGTGCAGTGCTCGCCGCACACCATCGCGGAGCTGCGGGTCGGGCAGGAGGCGCGGCTGGCCACGTCGCTGGTCGTGCGCGAGGACTCGCTGACCCTGTACGGCTTCGCCGACGACGAGGCCAAGCAGCTGTTCGAGCTGCTGCAGACCGCGTCCGGGGTCGGGCCGCGGCTGGCCCAGGCGGTCCTCGCCGTGCACACCCCCGACGTCGTGCGCCGGGCGATCGCCGGCAACGACACCTCGACGCTGACCCGGGTGCCGGGCATCGGCAAGAAGGGCGCGGAGCGGCTGGTCCTGGAGCTGCGCGACAAGATCGGCGCGCTGCCCGGCGACGGCGCGGCGCTCGTCGGGGTCGGCGCCGGGGCGGTGTGGGCCGAGCAGGTCCGGCAGGCGCTCACCGGTCTCGGCTGGACCGCCGGGCAGGCGGACCAGGCCGTCGCCGCCGTCGCCGAGCAGCTCGACGGCGGCACGGTGCCGCCGGTGCCGGTGCTGCTGAAGCAGGCCATCCGCATGCTGGGCACCATCCGGTGACCGACCCACTCGTCAGTGCCTATGCGGGCGAGGACGACCGGGCCGCCGAGCAGAGCGTCCGGCCGAAGCGGCTCGCCGAGCTGATCGGCCAGCACCGGGTCCGGGAGCAGCTCGACCTGCTGCTGCAGAGCGCCCTGCGGCGCGGCAGCCCGCCGGACCACATCCTGCTGTCCGGCCCGCCGGGGCTGGGCAAGACGACCATGGCCATGATCGTCGCCGCGGAGCTGTCCGCCGGCCTGCGGATGACCAGCGGCCCGGCGATCGAGCGCGCCGGTGACCTCGCCGCGGTGCTGACCAGCCTGTCGCGCGGCGACGTGCTGTTCATCGACGAGATCCACCGCATCGCGAAGCCCGCCGAGGAGCTGCTGTACAGCGCCATGGAGGACTTCCGCGTCGACGTCGTGGTCGGCAAGGGCCCGGGGGCGACCGCGATCCCGATCGACGTGGAGCCCTTCACGCTGGTCGGCGCGACGACCCGCAGCGGTCTGCTCACCGGCCCGATGCGGGACCGCTTCGGGTTCGTCGGCCAGCTGGAGTTCTACGACCCGGACGAGCTGGAGCTGATCATCGCCCGGTCCGCGCGGATCCTGGACGTGCCGATCACCGACGAGGGCTCCGTCGAGATCGGGCGGCGCTCCCGCGGTACCCCGCGTATCGCCAACCGGCTGCTGCGCCGCGTCCGCGACTACGCCGAGGTGCGCGGCACCGGCGTGGTCGACCTGGCCGCCGCGAAGGCCGCCCTCGCCGTCTACGACGTCGACGAGCTGGGTCTGGACCGGCTGGACCGGGCGGTGCTGCACGCGCTGATCCGGCAGGGCGGGGGACCGGTCGGGCTGTCGACCCTCGCCGTCGCCGTGGGTGAGCAACCCGACACCGTCGAAGAGGTCTGTGAACCTTTCCTGCTGCGGACGGGTCTGCTCGCCCGCACTCCGCGTGGGCGGGTGGCCACGCCGAGTGCCTGGCGCCATCTCGGTCTCCCAGTCCCCGCTGGTACCGTCGGTGGCGGGACCCACGCAGGGGGAATATCACCGCAAATGCCCGATCTTTTCAGCTTGGAGCCGTAGCGTCCCAAGCTGTCGTGATCGGACCGTGATAGACGCCGGTCTGCGTGTCTTCCGACACACCGACTAGACTCGCCGCGGTCCGCCGCGCGGACTTCATACTTCGCTCGGGCCGCCCAGGCAACTGGGTTCCGAGCCGACCGGAAGGCCAAGATCGTGCTGCACGCCGAGGCGCAGGGTTCAGGGGGCGGTGGGCTCTCCAGTCTGCTGCTGATCGTCGGGGTCTTCGTCCTGATCTACTTCATGATGATCCGCCCGCAGCAGAAGCGCCGCCGGGAAGTCCAGAACATGCAGTCCACGATGGGTATCGGCGACGAGATCATCACGGTTGGTGGCCTGTATGGCACGATCCGTGAGATCGACGACGAGAGTGTTCTGCTGGAGATCGCGCCTGGCGTCACCGCCAGATACGCCAAGGCCGCGATCGGCAAGGTGAACCAGAAGGCCGTCAGCGACGACGCCGTCGAGGACGAGGCCACCGAGACGGACGAGGCGCCGGCGCCCGGGACCACGCCTGCCAACCAGCCCAAGTCCATCGACTGACCGCCGCCACCACGAACAAGCACGCCGCGCACCCCGCCGGCGTTAGTGCAGGGAGACCCGACAGCCGTGGCACAACCTCAGGCACCGATGCACCCGGGCCGTCAGCTCGGTGTGCTCGGCACCATCTTCGTTCTGCTCGCCATCTGGGTGTGGTTCGGCGGTGACGGCGGCTGGCGCGACCGGCTTGAGCCTAACCTCGGCCTCGACCTCATCGGCGGGACCACGGTCACGCTGCAGGCGAAGACCGACACCGGCAAGCCGCCCACGAAAGAGCAGATGGAGACGGCCAAGGACATCATCGACAACCGCGTCAACGGTCTCGGTGTCTCCGAAGCCGAGGTGGTCATCGAGGGTGACACCAACATCGTCGTCTCCCTGCCCGGCAAGAGCGACGACCGGCTGAAGCAGATCGGCCAGACCGCCGAGCTGCGCTTCCGCACGGTGCTCGGGCAGACCCAGGACATCGGCGACACGACCCCGTCGGCGTCCGCGTCCGCCTCGGAGTCCGCGCCCGCGTCGCCGTCGGCGTCCGCGTCGGCCCCCGCGTCGGCCTCGAGCAGCGCGAAGCCGTCCACGTCGGCGTCCGCCCCGGCGTCCGCGTCGGCGCCCGCGTCCTCCGCCCCGGCCTCGGCCGCGCCGTCCGCGTCGTCCTCCGCCCCGGCGGTCGCCGCCGACGTCGCGCAGCAGCGCGCCGCGGTGCAGAAGAAGCTCGGCGACAGCGTCTGGGCCGCCGCCACGGCCGAGACCGGACCGGTCGACCTGTCGGCCGACCCGGCCAAGGCCCAGCTCTACGCGCCGTTCAAGACGCTGACCCCCGAAGAGGTCGCGGTCCTGCCGACGGCGATGCAGTTCAACATCCCGTTCGTCACGTGCGACAAGCTCGACAAGCGCCCGGTCGGCTCGATCCGCAAGGAAGACCAGCCCGCCGTCGCCTGCCAGCCCGGCGTCAAGTACAACCTCGACGTCGCCAAGGTGCTCGGCACCGACGTCTCCAAGGCCGACTCGTCGATCGACTCGACCAACGGCAAGTGGATCGTCACGATCTCCTTCAAGAGCGGCGGCCAGGACAAGTGGACCGACCTGACCCGCGAGGCGTACAACAACGGCACCGACAGCAAGCAGGTCGCCGTCGTGCTGGACAACACGGTCGTCTCCGCGCCGGTCATCGAGAGCGTCATCCCCGGCGACGCGCGGATCACGGGCCAGTTCACCAAGAGTGACACCGAGCTGCTGGCCAACCAGCTGCAGTACGGTGCGCTCCCGCTGTCGTTCGTCCCGCAGGACGCGCAGAGCATCTCCGCCACCCTGGGCAGCTCGCACCTGGAGGCGGGCGTCCTCGCCGCCGGCATCGGCCTGCTGCTGGTCGTGCTCTACTCGTTCTTCTACTACCGGCTGCTCGGCCTGGTCATCACGCTCAGCCTCGTGCTGTCCGGCGCGATGGTCTACATGGCCCTGATCATCCTCGGCCGCACGATGGGCTTCACCCTGACGCTCGCCGGGTTCGCCGGCTTCATCGTGTCACTGGGCGTCGCCGCCGACTCGTTCGTCATCTACTTCGAACGGCTCAAGGACGAGATCCGGGAAGGCCGCAGCCCGCGCAGCGCCGTGCCGCGCGCCTGGGTCCGGGCCCGCCGCACGATCATCTCCGCCAACGCGATCACCCTGCTCGCCGCCGCGGTGCTGTACTTCTTCTCCATCGGCTCGGTCAAGGGCTTCGCGTTCGCCCTGGGCGTCGCGACCATCCTCGACCTCGTCGTCGTGTTCCTGTTCCGCCATCCGATCATGACGATGTTCGCGCGCAGCAAGGCGTTCTTGTCGCCGCGGGTCTCCGGCCTCGGCCGGATCGTCGCCGACCAGCAGCGTCCGAGCACCGGTGTGGCGTCCTCCGCCCCCCGTCGTAACCGCCCGAAGGAGGTCTGACGATGAGCGGCAAAGGTGGCATCGCAGCCCGGCTCTACCGTGGTGAAGCCAACGTCAACGTCGTCGGTCGCCGGCGGCTCTGGTTCACCGTCGCCGGGATCGCCCTGCTGATCGCGATCGGCAGCATGGTGTTCAAGGGCTTCACGCTCGGCATCGAGTTCGAGGGCGGCAACCAGTACAACGTGCCGGTGAGCGTCGGCTCGCTCGACTCGGTCGAGCAGGCGTTCGGCGACGCCGGTGTCGAGGTCAAGACGGGCCAGACGGTCGGTGACAAGCAGTACGTCATCAAGACCGAGCTGATCACCGACACCGCCCGGCAGACCGAGATCAAGGAGAAGGTGGCCGACACCTTCAACATCGACCCGGCCCAGATCAGCGACAGCGCCGTCAGCACCTCCTGGGGCGGCCAGGTCACCAACAAGGCCCTGCTGAGCCTGGTGATCTTCCTGGCGCTGGTGACGGCCTACCTGGTGTTCCGCTTCGAGTGGCGGATGGCGGTGGCGGCGATCGCGTCGCTGCTGCTCGACCTCGTGCTCACCGGCGGCGTGTACTCGCTCGTCGGCTTCGAGGTCACCCCCTCGACCGTCATCGGCTTCCTCACGATCCTCGGTTTCGCGCTGTACGACGTCGTCGTCGTGTTCGACAAGGTGCAGGAGAACACCCGGGGCATCACGGGCAACAACAACAGCACCTACAGCGAGGCCGCCAACCTGGCGGTCAACCAGACCCTGATGCGCTCCATCAACACCGGTCTGGTCGCGCTGCTGCCCGTCGGCGGTCTGCTCTTCATCGGTGCCGGCCTCCTCGGCGCCGGCACGCTGAAGGACCTCGGCCTGGTGCTCTTCATCGGTATGGGCGTCGCGGTCTACTCGTCGATCTTCTTCGCCACGCCCGTCCTGGCGGAGCTCAAGGTCCGCGAGCCGCGGCTGCAGGCGCACGAGGCCCGCGTGGCGAACCGCCGCGTGGCCCTGTCCAAGCAGGCCACCCAGGCACCCGTCGTCGACAGCGACGGCGTGGAGATCGGCCGGTCGGGGGAGCGCTCCGAGATGGCCGGCGCGGCGCCCCGCCCGGGTGCCCGTCCCACCAACCGTCCCGGACAGCCGAAGCGCCCCCGGGCGGGCGGCCGGCCCGGCTCCGGCCGGCGCTGAGGTTCACCAAATCCGTTCACAGGCACGGGCGTCGCTTCGCAGCGGCGCCCGTGCCGCATTTCGCCTGGAGGTAGTTCGGTGGAGATCTCGGAGCTGGTCGCGAGCAAGACCGTCGACGTGCCCGACTTTCCCAAGCCCGGCATCCTGTTCAAGGACCTGATGCCGCTGTTCTCCGACGGACCGGCGTTCGCCGCCGTCGTCGACGCGATCATCGCCGAGCACGGCGCGGACAGCTTCGACGTGGTCGCCGGGATCGAGGCCCGGGGCTTCGTGATCGCCGCCGCCGTCGCGTACGCCACCGGCAAGGGCGTCGTCCCGGTGCGCAAGGCCGGCAAGCTGCCCCGCGCGGTCGTCTCGGCCAGCTACGCCCTGGAGTACGGCGAGGCCGCCCTGGAGGTGCACGAAGACGCCTTCGCCGCCGGTGAGCGGGTCCTCGTCGTCGACGACGTGCTGGCGACCGGCGGTACCGCCGCGGCCGCCCTCGGACTCGTCGAACGCGCGGGCGGGCGGGTCAGCGGCTTCAGCGTCCTGCTGGAGCTGGCCTTCCTCGACGGGCGGTCCAAGGTCGCGCCACGCCCGGTTCATGCCCTGCTGACCGTCTCCTGACCCAGCTTCCGGCGGTTGTTCCGACCTTTTGGAGCCTGGGAATGTCGGTGGGGGCGGGTACGCTTGCGGTTCATACGTTGACGGCGGTGAGGAGTGGCCGGTGACCGGCGACATCGCATCCCCGAAGGGGGGTACGGTCAAGCGGATGGGCGCTGCGTCGACACCGGAGGCGGTCCACGTGCAGGACGACCAGCAACAAGCACCGCAGGGCACCGAACCTGAGACGGCCGAGGCCGGCGGTGTAGTGCTGCAGTTCCCGACCCCCGACGGTGGCAACGGCGGCGGTGGGGTGGCGCACAACCGCCGGTCCACCGACCCCGGCTACACCGGGCCCGCTCCCGCCACCCCCGTGCGCAAGCCGGTGGACGACCTCGGCGAGGACACCGAGGACCTGACCGAGGCGGCCAACTCGATGGCCGGCACCGCCCTGGGCCTGGTCGGCGCCGCGCCGACCGGCCGGCGGGTCCGGGCGCGCCTGGCCAGGTTCAACGCGCCGTGGCAGAGCCCGTCGGTCAGCGAGGTCCTCGAGCCGCTCATCGCGCAGCACAAGGCCAGCCACCCGAAGGCCGACGTCCGGCTGCTCCAGCGCGCGTATGACATGGCCGAGCACTTCCACAAGGGGCAATACCGCAAGTCCGGCGATCCGTACATCACGCATCCCCTCGCGGTCGCCACGATCCTCGCCGACCTGGGCATGGACACCACGACCCTGGTCGCGGCGCTGCTGCACGACACGATCGAGGACACCGAATACACCATCGAGCGCATCCAGGTCGACTTCGGCGGCGAGGTCACGCTCCTCGTCGACGGTGTCACCAAGCTCGACAAGGTCAAGCTCGGCGACGCGGCCAAGGCCGAGACCATCCGCAAGATGGTCGTCGCCATGGCCAAGGACCCCCGCGTCCTGGTCATCAAGCTCGCCGACCGGCTGCACAACATGCGCACCCTGACCTTCCTGCCCCGCGCCAAGCAGGAGCAGAAGGCCAAGGAGACCCTGGAGATCCTGGCGCCGCTCGCGCACCGCCTCGGTATGAACACGATCAAGTGGGAGCTGGAGGACCTCGCGTTCCGCACGCTGTTCCCGAAGCGGTTCGACGAGATCAGCCGGCTCATCGCCGAGCACACCCCGCAGCGCGACTCGCTGCTGCGCACCGTGACCCAGAAGGTCGCCACCGACCTCAAGTCGGCGAAGATCAAGTCGGAGGTCACCGGCCGGCCGAAGCACCTCTACTCCGTCTACCAGAAGATGATCGTCCGGGGCCGCGACTTCGGCGACATCTACGACCTCGTCGGCGTGCGCATCCTCGTCGACACGGTCCGCGACTGCTATGCGGCACTCGGTGTCATCCACGCGAACTGGCAGCCCGTCCCGGGCCGGTTCAAGGACTACATCGCGATGCCGAAGTTCAACATGTACCAGTCGCTGCACACCACCGTGATCGGCCCCACCGGCAAGCCCGTCGAGCTGCAGATCCGCAGCTACGCGATGCACCGCACCGCTGAATACGGCATCGCCGCGCACTGGCGCTACAAGGAGTCGAAGAACGCCACGATCGCCGGCCCGCCCGCCCACATCGACGAGATGACGTGGCTGCGGCAGCTGCTGGACTGGCAGCGGGAGGCGAGCGACCCGTCGGAGTTCCTCGACGCGCTGCGCTTCGACCTCTCCAGCCAGGAGGTCTACGTCTTCACGCCCAAGGGCGACGTGATCGCGCTGACCACCGGCTCGACCCCGGTCGACTTCGCCTACGCCGTGCACACCGAGGTCGGCCACAAGTGCATCGGCGCCCGGGTCAACGGCAAGCTCGTCCCGCTCGAGAGCACGCTGTCCAACGGCGACGTCATCGAGATCTTCACGTCGAAGTCGGAGACCGCCGGCCCCACGCAGGACTGGCTCGGCTTCGTCAAGAGCCCCCGGGCCCGCACCAAGATCCGGCAGTATTTCAACAAGGAGCGCCGCGAGGAGGCGATCGAGGCCGGCAAGGAGGCGATCGTCAAGGCCATGCGCAAGCAGGGCCTGCCCCTGCAGCGCCTCCTGACCTCCGAGTCGCTCCTGACGATCGCCCGCGAGCTGCACCTCGCCGACGTCGCGGCCCTGTATGCCGCCGTCGGCGACGGCCAGGCCTCGGCCCAGTCGATCGTCCAGCGCCTCGTCGCCGGCTACGGGGGCGAGGAGGGCGCCGTCGAGGACATCGCCGAGACCGCCACCCCGACCCGCCCGGCCCGCACCCGCACCGCCGCCTCCGACCCCGGCGTCGAGGTCCTCGGCGTCGACGACGTCTGGATCAAGCTCGCCCGCTGCTGCACCCCGGTCCCCGGCGACGCCGTCTTCGGCTTCGTCACCCGCTCCGGCGGTGTCAGCGTCCACCGCGACGACTGCGCCAACGCGGCGGACCTGAAGGAGCAGCCCGAGCGGGTCCTCGAGGTCAACTGGAAGCCCACCAGCGCCTCCACGTTCCTCGTCGCCATCCAGGTCGAGGCCCTGGACCGCCACAAGCTCCTCGCCGACGTCACCCGGGTCCTCTCCGAGGAGCGCGTCAACATCCTGTCCGCCACCGTGACGACGACCCGCGACAGGGTGGCGATCAGCAGGTTCAGCTTCGAGATGGCCGACCCGAAGCACCTCAACCATCTCCTGGCCGCGGTCCGCCGCATCGACGGCGTCTACGACGCCTACCGCGTCACGTCAGGCGCCTGACCACCCTCTCCCGCCGGGGAGGCCCTGCGCGGCCCACTCGTGGCTCCACGGGCGCCGCCGGGTGCTGCAGGCTCCGCGGGTTCCACCTGAGCGCCACGGGCTCCCAGGGCCTGCCTGAGTGCCGCGGGCTCGTGGGGTCCGCCTGGGTGCCGCGGGGTCGGGTGGCTTGTGCGGGGGTTCTGCCCGGGTGCTGTGGGTTTGCGGGGTCCGCCTGATTGCCCGCAGGTTCGGGGGACCGCCTGATCCCGGAAGCCGGGATTCCAGGCTCGATCGGCGCCCTCGGCCACGGCCCGCGGGTCCACCCACGGCCCGGAGAGGTCGCGACATGACCGCGCACATCACCGGCGCCCCCGCCATCCCCGACCCCGGAGAACGCGCCGCCCGCAACGCCGCTCTGTTCACCGGCAACATCGAAACCGGCTTCTGGGACGACCAGGGCCGCGTCGCCGTCTGACCCGGCGACATCGACGAATGGGCGCCCGAAGCCGACCGGCCCAGCCCCCGCCGGCGCGGAGAACCACCGTCCTGATCTAGAGCTCGAACGGATGCAACTCGACATCCTTGTGAGGGACGTGGATCTGCACCCAGCTGGCGTCGGCCTCCGCCGGCGGACGCTCATCGAAATCCAGCAAGATCATCGACCCGTCCAGATCCAGCACGCCAGCACCATCGGGGGTCAACCGCAGACGCCCGCGCAGGATGACGCAATGTCCACCCGCCAGGATCGCCGGTCCCGGCTCATCTGCGGGTTTCGCGTTCAGACCCCAACTGATCTCGGTGTTGACCGTCCACTCGACATGGTGGCGCCCAAGGGCGGCATCCGGCGCGCCGCACCACGGCACCGCGGTCCGACCCACAGAGGTCTGGACCTGAACCACGGGGAAAGGGCTCCACGCGAACCTGCGGACCCTCTCAACCTCGACCAGCACCCCGCAATCATGCCCCGCCAGCGACCGGCCAGGGCGGACCAATACCGTGAGCCGACCCCAGATCAATTACGTGAGCGCCCACGCGCGCGGGCGCTGTGGGCTTGCGGCGAGGTTCGCCTAGCGCTGCGAGGTTGTGTGGCTTGCACCGAGGTTCTGCCGGGTGCTGCAGGTTCGCGGGTTCGGCCTGGGTGCCGCGGGCTCGTGGGTGCTGCTGCGGACCTGCGCGGGGTTCCGCCTGGGCGCTGCGGCGTGCGGGCTTGTGCCGGGGTTCTCGCCTGAGCGCTGCGGAATCGCGAGTTCCGCCTGGACGACAGCGATCCACCTGGTAGCAACGGGCTGCCGTCCGTGCCCGGGAGCCCCGTGCGTCAGTGGTCCACCAGGTGGCCGCGCAATCGCTGCCCAGGCGGTGAAGCACCGGCACGATCGGCCCTGCGTGGTGCGTCCTGCGAGGCGCCCAGGGTTGGCTGCGGGGCAACGAGCAAAAGAGAAGGGGGGGGGGGGGGGCGGGGGGGGGGGGGCGTGCTCCGCTTGGGTTGGGGGGGGGGGGGGGGGGGGGGGTTTCTGGGGGGGGGGATTTCTCCCTACCTTTTTGGGGT
>NZ_JBVJIJ010000019.1:156496-276239 GCF_055586325.1 Dactylosporangium sp. NPDC051087
AGGCCCTTCCTTCGTGGGTCCGCTTGCTGGGGACCAGGGGGTGGGTGTCGGGCCAAAAAGAAAAAGGAAGGGCCCCGCCCCCGCTGAGGTGGCCCCCGGCCCTCGCCGTCGGAGCGGAGCGTCAGCTGGCGGCGCTCATCGTCAGGGAGTTGACCTTGACCTCGGTCTTCGGGGCGCCGTCGCCCGAGGCGCCGGCGGCCGGGTCGGCCGAGGGGTCGGCGACGGTGCCGGCCTCGGCGACCTTCTTGACCAGGTCGAGGCCTTCGGTGACGCGGCCGAGGACCGTGTAGTCGGCCGACAGGGACTCGATGTCCTTGTAGACGATGAAGAACTGGCTGCCGCTGGACGCCGGGTTCTGCGTCTTGGCGATCGCGACCATGCCCTCGGTGTACGCGGGGCGGCGGCCGGTCGGCAGGTTCTCCTCGGCGTAGCGGTACGTCGGGCCGCCGAGGCTGGTGCCGGACGGGTCGCCGCACTGCAGGACGTAGATGCTCTGGGTCACCAGGCGGTGGCACTTCGAGCCGTCGAAGAACTTCTTGCTGGCCAGGTACGTGAAGCTGGCGGCCGCGCACGGAGCGTTGGCGGTGTCCACCTTGATCTTGATGGTGCCGACGCTGGTGTCCATCGTCATGGTCTGGGACCCGGTGCGGGGCTCGCCGGACGTGGGCGGGGTGCCCACGTCCTTCACCTCCTTGGGGATCTCCGGGGCCGGCGACGCGGAGGGGTCGACCAGCGGCAGCCAGGTGCAGCTGGTCGAGGCCGCGGACGCCGACGAGGAGGGGTCGGCCGAGGCGGTGTTCTTCTTGTCGTCGCCCTTGGTCAGGACGATCACCAGCCACGCCACGCCGAGCAGGACCACCAACCCGCCCGCCGTCGCGGCGATCGTCGTGTTCCTGCGCCGGCGGCCGGCGGAACGCTCGGCGCGGTCGGCCATCTCCCGCTCCAGCCGCGCACGCGCTGCGGCGCGCTGGCGGTCCCGGTTGGAGGTCACGGTTGGTACTCCTTGCTCAGCAGGGATTGGGTGGAGTTACGACTTGCTGGAGGCGCTGGCCGACGGGGCCGCCGAGGCGGGGGCGGACGACGCGGGTGCGGAGGCGGGGGCCGACGTGGCGGGCGTCGGGTCCTCCTGCGGTGCGACGTCGGTGACCGTCAGCGAGCTGATCTTGGCCTCGGTCTTGGGCTTGCCGTCGCCGGCCGGCTCGGAGCCGCCGGAGCCGATCTGGGTGAGGACGTCCATGCCGCCGACGATCGTGCCGAAGATGGTGTAGTTCGGCGGCAGCTTGATGTCCTTGAAGACCAGGAAGAACTGGCTGCCGTTGGTGTCGGCGCCGGAGTTGGCCATCGCGACGGTGCCGGCCGGGTAGAGCACGCTGGTGTCCGGCTGCGCCGACGGGTCGGCCGAGGCCGAGGGGTCCGTCGAGGGGGCGGCCGCCGGCGGCGGGTTGTTCTCGTCCGGGAAGCGGTACGCCGGGCCGCCGGTGCCGGTCGCCGACGGGTCGCCGCACTGCAGCAGCGAGTCGTTGAGCATCCGGTGGCAGGTGGTGTTGTCGAAGAACTTCTTGCCCGCCAGGTACGTGAAACTCTCCACGGTGCAGGGCGCCTTGCTCGGGTCGAGCTTGGCGGTCACCGTGCCCTGGCCGAGCGCGACCGTCATCGTCTTCACACCGTTCTTGACGATGTCGTTGGTGCGCGGCTTGCCCACGTCGGTCACGCCGTTGCCGGCGTCGATCGGGGTCCAGGCGCACTCGGAAGCGCGGATCGGCTCTGGGTCGAACCCGCCGGTCTTCCAGATCACGGCCAGGACCAGCAGGGTGAGTGCCACCGCCCCGCCGATGCCGGCCTGCCATTGCCGACGACGCCTCGCTGCTGCCGCCCGACGGGCGATCTGCCGCTCGGTCTTCGCCCGCGCCAAGGCGCGTTGCCGGCTCTTACTGGAAGCCACCTGTGCTCCCCTCCAGGAAAATACGTTTGGGTGCCACGTCACACGCCCGCCAGAGTGTACGGGTAGAAACCGGAATGATGGTCGCCGCCCGGTCACGGTTCGCTGTACCTGACCTCCGGATAGGGTCTGAGGTGTCGATGCGGGGACATCGACGGACCCTGAAACCGTCAAAACCAGAGGGAGGACAGCCGTCTTGCTGGTCGCCGGCTTTCCCGCCGAAGCGTTCGGGACCAACTGCTACGTGGTCGCTCCCGCGCCCGGTGAGCAGTGCGTCGTCATCGATCCCGGGATCGGGGTCGTCGACCGCCTCGAGGCCGTGCTCGCCGAGCACCGCCTCCAGCCCGCCGCTGTCCTGCTCACCCATGGTCATCTGGACCACACGTTCTCCGTCACGCCGGTCTGTGGCGCGCGCGGCATCACGGCATACATCCATCCGGCCGACAACGAGATGCTCGCCGACCCGACGAAGGGGCTCAGCACCGACCTTACCGCGCTGTTCGGCGGCAGGCTGAGCTGGAGCGAGCCGGAGGACGTGGCCCCGCTCGAGGACGGCCTGGTGCTCAAGATCGCCGGCATCGAGCTGGTCGTCGACCACGCGCCGGGGCACACCCGCGGCTCCGTGATGTTCCGCGGCCAGGACGAGGTCTTCACCGGCGACGTGCTGTTCAAGGACTCGATCGGCCGCACCGACCTGCCCGGCGGCAGCATGACGCAGATGGTCGCGAGCCTGCGCGACAAGGTGCTCACGCTCCCCGACGAGCTGGTCGTGCTGCCCGGCCACGGCCCCGGCACCACGATCGGCCGGGAGCGCACCCGCAACCCGTACCTCCGCGAAGCTTCCACACCGAACCCGAACCGAGGCTGGTAGAGACCGATGACCCGACCCACGCCGCTGTCCGGGTTCCCGGAATGGCTCCCCGAGCAGCGCATCGTCGAGCAGCAGGTGCTGGACCGGCTGCGGCGCACCTTCGAGCTGTACGGCTTCTCGTCCCTGGAGACGCGCGCGGTCGAGCCCCTCGACCAGCTGCTGCGCAAGGGGGAGACCTCCAAGGAGGTCTACACGCTGCACCGCCTGCAGGCGGTGGAGGGCGACGACGAGCCGAACCTCGGGCTGCACTTCGACCTGACTGTCCCGTTTGCCCGGTATGTCCTTGAAAATGCCGGCAAGCTGCAGTTCCCGTTCCGCCGGTACCAGATCCAGAAGGTGTGGCGGGGGGAGCGGCCGGCGGCGGGCCGCTATCGCGAGTTCCTGCAGGCGGACATCGACATCGTCGACCGTGACACCCTGCCCTCCCACTACGAGGCCGAGATCCCGCTGGTGATCGGCGACGCGCTGCGGTCGCTGCCGATCCCGCCGGTCAAGATCCTGGTGAACAACCGGAAGCTGTGTGAGGGGTTCTACCGGGGCCTCGGCATCGAGGATCCAGAAGAGATCCTGAGAATAGTTGACAAACTAGACAAAATCGGCCCAAATGCGGTCAAAGCCGAAATCGCCGAAAAGTACGATGAACCGCGGGCCGACGCGTGCCTGGCGCTGGCGCAGATCACCGCGCAGGACGGCTCGTTCGCGGACGAGGTCCGCAAGCTCGGCGTCGAGCACCCGCTGCTCGACGAGGGCATCGCGGAGCTCGCCGCCGTCGTGGAGACCGCCCGCGAGCACAGCCCGGGCCTGGTCCAGGCGACCCTGAAGATCGCCCGTGGCCTCGACTACTACACCGGCACCGTCTACGAGACCGAGCTGGCCGGTTTCGAGCAGTTCGGCTCGATCTGCTCCGGCGGCCGGTACGACAACCTCGCCAGCGCCGGCAAGGACGTCTTCCCCGGCGTCGGCATCTCCATCGGCGTCTCGCGGCTGCTCGGCCTGCTCTTCAAGGAGGACGCGCTCGGCGTCACGCGACCCGTGCCCACCGCCGTCCTCGTCGCGTTGTGGAGCGAGGAGGAGCGTGCCGTCAGCAACCGGATCGCCGCGTCGCTGCGGGCCAGGGGCATCGCGACGGAGGTGGCACCGGCACCGGCGAAACTCGGCAAACAGATCCGCTACGCCGAGCGACGAGGCATTCCATTCGTCTTTTTCCCCGCCAACGGGGACAACGCTGACCAGGTGAAGGACATCCGCTCCGGCGAGCAGGTCGCCGCGGACGGGTGGGCCCCCCCGGCCGAGGACATGGCCCCCGCGCTGCGGTGACAGAATGAACACGATCTGCCTTGTGTGAAAACAGCCCGAAGGAGAGAGACATCCCGTGATCCGATCCCATCAGTCCGGCGCCCTGCGGGCCGGCGACGCCGGCACGACCGTGACGCTCGCCGGCTGGGTGGCCCGCCGGCGCGACCACGGCGGCGTGATCTTCGTGGATCTCCGGGACGCCTCCGGCGTCGTCCAGGTCGTCTTCCGCGAGGACATGGAGGTCGCGCACGCGCTGCGCAACGAGTACTGCGTGCTCGTCACCGGCGAGGTGCGTGCCCGGCCCGAGGGCAACGAGAACCCCGACCTGCCGACCGGCGCGGTCGAGGTCGTCGCCACCGCCCTCGAGGTGCTGTCCGAGGCCGCGCCGCTGCCGCTGCCGGTCGACGACGGCGACGCCGCCAGCGACGACGTCCGCTATCGCTACCGCTACCTCGACCTGCGCCGCTCCGGCCCGCACAAGGCGATGAAGCTGCGCTCCCGGGCCAACCAGATCGCCCGCAACCTCCTCGCGGACCGCGACTTCGTCGAGGTGGAGACCCCGACGCTGACCCGCTCCACGCCCGAGGGCGCCCGCGACTTCCTGGTCCCCGTCCGGCTGCAGCCCGGCACCTGGTATGCGCTGCCGCAGTCGCCGCAGCTGTTCAAGCAGCTGCTCATGGTCGGCGGCCTGGAGCGGTATTACCAGATCGCCCGCTGCTACCGCGACGAGGGCTTCCGCGCCGACCGGCAGCCGGAGTTCACCCAGCTGGACATCGAGATGTCGTTCGTGACCCAGGACGACATCATCGAGCTCGGCGAGTCGATCGTCCGCGCCCTGTGGTCCGACCTCGCCGGGCACGAGATCACCGCCGACATCCCCAAGCTGACCTGGCACGACGCCCTCGCCCGGTACGGCTCCGACAAGCCCGACCTGCGGTACTCCGTCGAGCTGACCGAGCTGACGGACTACCTGCGCGGCACCGAGTTCCGCGTCTTCGCCGGCGCGATCGACGGCGGCGGCTACGTCGGCGCGGTCGTCATGCCCGGCGGCGCCGCGCAGACCCGCAAGGAGCTCGACGGCTGGCAGGACTGGGCCAAGGCGCGCGGCGCCCGCGGCCTCGCCTACGTGACCCTGGACGCCGAGACCGGCGAGCCGAAGGGCCCGGTGGCCAAGAACCTGTCCGCCGAGCACCTGGCTGGCCTCGCCGACGCCGTCGGCGCCAAGCCCGGCGACGCGGTGTTCTTCGCCGCCTCCGCCGAGCGCCGCGAGGCGCAGGAGCTGCTCGGCGCGGCCCGCATCGAGATCGCCAAGCGGGCGAAGCTCGTCGACGAGTCCGCGTGGTCGTTCTGCTGGGTCGTCGACGCGCCCATGTTCGAGCCGACCGACCCCGAGGCCGGCGGCACCGGCGGTGGCGCGAAGGGCTGGACGGCCGTGCACCACCCGTTCACCTCGCCCAACCGGGAGTGGATCGACCGGTTCGAGGAGTCGCCGGGCGAGGCGCTCGCCTACGCGTACGACATCGTCTGCAACGGCAACGAGATCGGCGGCGGCTCGGTCCGTATCCACCGCGGCGACGTGCAGCGGCGGGTCTTCGACATCCTCGGCATCGGCGCCGAGGACGCGGCGGACAAGTTCGGCTTCCTGCTCGAGGCGTTCAAGTACGGCCCGCCGCCGCACGCCGGCATCGCCTTCGGCTGGGACCGCATCTGCATGCTCCTCGCGGGCGCGGACTCGATCCGTGAGGTGATCGCGTTCCCGAAGACCGGCGGCGGCTTCGACCCGCTGACCGGCGCGCCGACCCCGATCACCGCGCAGCAGCGCACCGAGGCGGGCGTGGACGCCAAGCCCAAGACGTCGGCGGACGCGAAGCCCGCGGAGGCGAAGGCTTGACGGTGCTCGTGACCGGCGCCTCCGGGTATCTCGGAGGCGCCGTCGCCGCCCTGTGCGGGGCCGTGCCGGCGCCGAGGACCGACGTCAGGGACCTGGCCGCCCTTTCGGCGCTGTTTGCGTCGGCACGACCTGCGACCGTCGTCCACACGGCGACCGTCCTCGGCAACAACGGCGGGTCCGCCGAGGACCTCTGGGCGGTCGTCGCGGCCGGCACCGCCAACGTCGCGGTCGCCGCGCGGTCGGTCGGCGCCCGGCTCGTGCACGTCTCCTCCGACGCGGTGTTCGCCGGCCGTGACGCGCCGTACACGGAGGCGGACGAGCCGTCGCCGGTCTTCGAGTACGGCGCCGCGAAGGCCGCCGCGGAGGAGGCCGTCGCCGCCGTCGACCCGTCCGCGGCGATCGTGCGGACCTCGCTGATCGTCTCCGGCGGCCGCGGCCCTCTGTCCCGGCACGAGCAGACCTGCCTCGCCCTGTCCTCCGGCGCGGCGCGAGGGGCGCTGTTCACCGACGAGATCCGCTGCCCGATCGCCGTCGACGACCTCGCCGCGGCCATCGCCGCCCTGATCGCGACCGACCACGCCGGAGTGCTCAACGTCGCAGGTCCCGAAGCGCTGTCCCGGCACGACATCGGTCTGCGGGTGGCGGCCCGGCACGGGATCGACCCGGGGAAAGTGCCCGCCTCCACCATTGCGGCGAGCGGGCTGACCCGACCGGCCCGGGTGGTGCTCGACTCGTCGGCGGCGGCGAAGCTGCTCGGTCTCACCCCCCGGGCTGTCTGACCAAGTTCTCTCACGGCGTACACAGGGCCTGAGTGCGGACGCGGAGCGTTCGCATGGGGGGGTGTGGGGAGGCGCAGCCCCCCACAAAACCGCGGCCCGCAAGGGACGTGGAGCTGGAAGCTGTAGGGTCTGGGGCCGTGGACGGCTTGTTCGAAGTGCACTCCCCGGGCGGCGGCGGCGATCCCGCGCTCCCCGGCGGGTTCGACGACGTCGCCGCCGACGCGCCCCTCGCGGTGCGGATGCGGCCGCGGACCCTCGACGAGCTCGTCGGGCAGGAGCGGCTGCTCGTGCCCGGCTCGCCGCTGCGGCAGCTCGTGTCGGGGGACTCGCCGATGTCGGTGATCCTGTCCGGGCCGCCCGGCTGCGGCAAGACCACCGTCGCGCACCTGGCCGCGGCCGCCACCGACCGCAGGTTCGTGGCCCTGTCCGCGCTCAACGCCGGGGTCAAGGACGTGCGGGCGGTCATCGATGTCGCACGCCGCGAGCGGCGCCGGGGCGGGCCGTCGACCGTGCTGTTCATCGACGAGGTGCACCGCTTCAGCAAGACGCAGCAGGACTCGCTGCTCGCCGCCGTCGAGGACCGCACCGTCTCGCTGCTCGCCGCCACCACCGAGAACCCGTTCTTCTCCGTCATCAAGCCGCTCATGTCACGCTGCGTGCACCTGACGTTGCAGCCGTTGACGGACGACGACGTCCGGACCCTCGTGCGCCGCGCCGTCACCGACGCCCGGGGGCTCGACGGCGCGGTCAGCCTGGCACCTGAGGCCGAGGCGCATCTGGTACACCTGGCGGGCGGCGACGTGCGGAAGGCCCTCACGGCCCTGGAGGCGGCCGCGGGAGCCGCACTGGCGCAGGGGTCCTCCGTCGTGGACCTGGAGACCGCCGAGCAGGCGTTCGACGTGGCCGCGCTGCGGTACGACCGGGACGGCGACGAACACTACGACGTGGTGAGCGCGTTCATCAAGAGCATCCGCGGCTCCGACGTCGACGCCGCCCTGCACTACCTCGCCCGCATGATCGTCGCGGGGGAGGACGCCAGGTTCATCGCCCGCCGCCTGATCGTGCACGCCAGCGAGGACATCGGCATGGCCGACCCGACCGCGCTGCAGACCGCGACCGCCGCCGCGCACGCCGTGGAGTTCGTCGGGCTGCCCGAGGTGCAGATCATCCTGGCCCAGGCGGTGATCCATCTCGCACTCGCCCCGAAGTCCAACGCGGTGGTCGCCGCGATCGGCGCCGCGATGTCCGACGTCCGCGCCGGACACGGTGGTGCGGTCCCCGCGCATTTACGCGATTCGCACTACAGCGGCGCATCCAAGCTCGGGCACGGCAAAGGGTACAAATACCCCCACGACGACCCGCGAGGCGTTGTCCAGCAACGGTACGCGCCGAAAGGACTCGACGACCGGGAGTACTACCGCCCTACGGGCCATGGCGCAGAGCGAGCAGTGGCGGAACGATTGCCGAAACTGCGGCGTATCGTGCGGGGGACCATTGAGCCTGCGCCGGGACCCGCGTCCGACGGCGCGACCAGCATGGTGGAGGAGCGGCACCGGTGACATCGGGTCGAGATGAGGCCAAGAAGCGGCGCGGCCGCGGCAAGGCCGAAGAAGGCCCGAGCGACGAGGACCTCGGCTGGCTCGCCGAACTCCGCAGCGCCCGAGGCGACGAAGACGGCCTCCAGCAGCCCCCCGCCCCACCCCACCAGCCCGCCCGCGACGTCCTGGACCAGCCCGCCGACCCCTGGCACGCCCCCCGCGAGTCCCCGTCTGGTGGCGTGCCCGCCGCCGGCCGCCGCCCCGCCGCGGATCCCACGACGGCGTGGCCGGCTGGGCGCGCTGCCGGTCGTGAGGCTGAGCGTGAGTCGCCGTCGGGTGGTGTACCCGCCGCGGGTCGTCGCGCTGCCGGTCGTGAGGCTGAGCGCGAGTCGCCGTCGGGTGGCGTACCTGCGGCGGGTCGTCGTGCCGCTGAGCGTGAGTCGCCGTCGGGTGGTGTGCCCGCGGCGGGTCGTCGCGCCGCTGGTCGTGAGGTCGAGCGTGAGTCGCCGTCCGGTGGGGTTCCCGCCCGGGGGCGCGTCCCGGAGCCCGCGCCGTCGTGGCAGCCGGAGACCTCCCAGCCGGGTCGCCGCGCCGCCCCCGAGACCTCCGAGCCCACCGGCCGCCGCGCCGCTCCCGACGCACCGCCGGCCGGATATCCCGCTCACCCTGGGCATCGAGGAGCTGCGGAGACCCCGCCGGCCGGGCGTCGCGCAGCCCCCGAGGCAGGTCGCCGTGCTGCCCCGGAGACCGCTCCCTGGCAGCCCCAGGCCGAGCCGGTGGGTCGTCGCGAGCCGTCGACCGGTGCCACGCCTTCCGGGCGGGTGCCCGCCGCCGGTGCCGCACCCGTCGCCGGCTGGCGCGCGGCGCCCGAGACGGGGCCGGTCGCCGGCCGCACGTCCGTGCCCGGCGCCGGTCGCTCATCCGTGCCCGAGCCCGGCCCCGCGACGGGCCGCACGCCGGTGCCCGACCCCGCCACCGGCCGCACCCCGATCCCCGGCAGCGGCATCCCGGCCGGCCGGACCCCGGTGCCCGGCGGCGATCCCGCGCCCGGTCGCACCCCGATCCCCGGCGGTGACTCCGCGCCCGGCCGGATCTCGGCCCCTGGCGGCGACTCCGCGCCCGGCCGGACCTCGACCCCTGGCGGCGGTCCCGCGGCTGGTCGGACCTCGACCCCTGGCGGCGGTCCCGCGGCCGGTCGGACCTCGATCCCCGGCGGCGGTCCCGCGGCCGGTCGCACGGCGGTCCCCGGCGCCGGCCCTGCGACCGGCCGGGCGGTCCCCGGTGCGGGACCTGCCACCGGTCGCACCTCCGTCCCTGGTGCTGGACCTGGTGCTGGACCCGGTGTAGGACCAGGTGCTGGACCTGGCGTCGGGTCCGGCGTCGGACCCGATGCCGGTCGCACGGCGGTCCCTGGCACCGGTCCGGTTGCCGGTCGCGCGGCCGGACCTGGCGGCGGCCGGGCGTCGGTGCCCGAGTCCGGCCCGGGTGCGGTGCCGGGCGGTGCGCCGTCCCCGTGGGACTCGCCAGCCCGCGAAGCGGCCCCGGGCGGACACCGCGCCCCCACCGACGACCGCCGCGCCGACGACGAGTCACCGTCCCGCGGCCGCAGAGCCGCGCCCGACCTGGAGCAGAGCGGCGGCCGCCGGTCGTTCGACCGTGTCGTGCCCGAGCCTCGTCGTGGCGAGCCCGACCTGGAGCAGAGCGGTGGTCGCCGGTCGTTCGAGCGTGCCGTTCCCGATCTGGAGCAGAGCGGGGGTCGCAGATCGTTCGAGCGTGCGGTGCCCGAGCCTCGTCGTGGCGAGCCTGACCTCGAGCAGAGCGGTGGCCGCCGGTCGTTCGACCGTGTCGTGCCTGAGCCTCGTAGTGGCGAGCCCGACCTGGAGCAGAGCGGTGGCCGCCGGTCGTTCGAGCGTGCTGTGCCCGAGCTTCGTCGTGGCGAGCCTGACCTGGAGCAGAGCGGCGGCCGCCGGTCGTTCGAGCGTGCCGTGCCCGAGCCGCGCCGTGGCGAGCCCGACCTCGAGCAGAGCGGGAGCCGCCGGTCGTTCGAGGTGGCCGCGGGGGAGCCCTCCGGCAGGTTCGCCGCCGGCGCCACCCCACCGTCCCAGCGCCGCGCCGGCGCCGAGCCCACCGGCCGCTTCGCCGCCGACCCGGGTCCCGCCGCCGCGCAGGGCGGCCGGGGCGGCCACGGCTCCGCAGGCTCCCGGGGCGTCGGATCACAGCCCACCGCGGCACACAACACGAGCTCCAACCCCACCGGCGGCCCCCAGGGCACCGGACCGCAGGCCGGCCGAGGCGGCCCCGTCCCCCAGAGCGGCGACCCGCACGGCCGCGGCCCAGGACCCCAGGGCGGCGACCCGCACGGTCGTGGCTCTGGACCGCAGGGCGGCGACCCGCACGGTCGTGGCTCTGGACCGCAGGGCGGCGACTCTCACGGTCGTGGCTCTGGACCGCAGGGCGGCGACCCGCACGGTCGTGGCCCTGGACCGCAGGGCTTCCAGCGCGGCGGGCCGCAGCAGCGCGGGCCGCAAGGACCCGGCGGGCGGCCGTCGCCCTACGGCGTGGCCCGCCAGCCCGGCGAAGCGCCACCCAAGCCGTTCGTCGACCTCGCGCGGTTCGACCCCAACCCCGCGACCACGTACCGCGGCACCGCCACCACGCCGGGGGCGTTCGACTGGGAGTCCACGACGCAGATCGCGCCGTTCGGGCTGCTCCAGCTCGCGCAGGCCAAGCGGGTCCGGCAGCTGCGGCTCGCGACGATCATCTTCGTGGTCCTCGCGGTGGTCAGCGCGCCGGCCGCGTTCTTCGTGATCCGCGAGTTCACCAGGGACCCGGTGTTCGTGGAGCTCGACAGCCTCAACCTGCCCGAGTGGGCGGCCCGCAACCCGACCGACGGGGCCCTGGGCAGCCGCTGGTGCATCCGCGAGTGCCGGTCCCGGCAGCGCACGTGGGAGTCCGCGCGCGGGCCGGAGGAGACCAACCGCGCGTTCGTCGGCAAGCTCAAGGACGCCGGCTGGGTCGAGTGGGACATCCCCGACTGCCAGGCCGAAGGCGTCGACGGCATCGAGACGTGCTGGCAGCGCGACGAGTATGTGCTGGATCTGTGGGTACGGGCAGCCGTCTGCGACGTCAAGAACGCCAGGCCGACGGTGAACCCGTCCCAGCCCGGCAAACCGACGGCGAAGGCCCCGGCCAGCCAGTCCCCGTCCGCGGACCCGGGTCCGCAGCCGTCGGAGATCGAGAGCCCCGGCCCGGCGCCGACCGCGATCTGCCCGCTCGCGGTGGCCACGATCAAGGTGTTCAACAGGATCAGCTACGGACCGGGCGGTGCGCAGGACGGCGGTTGACGTCGATACCCGGATCGGCCGGTGACCGCCCAGGCGGGGAACGGGGCGGCGGATGACGGCCGGTCGAGAAGCGCACCTACATCACGGAGGGTAGGGTTCCTCCGTTGGATGAGCGCATCCACGCGGGTGAAGGAGGAAGCGGGCGTGTCCGTGTCCCTGGGCGGTATCGCGGCGCTGGTGGCGTCGGGTGGTTTTTTCGTGCTCGTTCTCGTGCTCGCGGTGCCGATCCTGAGGGTCCGGCACACGATCGACGCGGCGACCGGCGCGCTGCGCGACGTCGCTGACCAGACGACCCCGATGCTGGAGCGGGTCAACTCCACGATCGACAACGTCAACGTGGCCCTCAACCAGGTGCACACCACGCTCGACGGGGTCAACATGCAGCTCGCCCGCATCGACACGATCACCGAGAACGTGTCGCACGTGAGCGCCAACGTGGCGAACCTGTCCACTGTGGTCAGCGCAGCCGCCGCGAATCCGCTCGTGAAGGTCGCCGCGTTCGGTTACGGGGTCCGCAAGGCCGCCGCGAACCGCCGTGCCGCCGCCGACGAGGCCGAGGTCCGCGAACAGATCAAGCAGTCGCGGCGCAAGCGGGCCTGACCGGCCGTGCGCTGCCCGTACACCACCTGACAAACGCAAACAGAGAGAGGTTGAGCCATGCGGCGGTTGCTGTGGCTCGGGATCGGACTCGCCATCGGCGCGCTCGTGGTCCGCGCGGTGGCGAAGAAAGCGCAGGCCTTCACCCCGCAGGGCATCGCCGCGCAGGCGCGGGACTCGGCCGCCGGTTTCGCCGGGTCGGTCCGGGGGTTCGTCGACGACGTGCGTGACGGCATGGCGGAGCGTGAGGCCGAGATCCACGCCGCGTTCACCGATGGTTCGACCCTGGACGAAGACCTTTACCCGGAAGGCCGGCAGCACCGATGAAGACCGCGGAGATCAAGCGTCGTTTCCTCGCCCATTTCGAGGGGGCGGGGCACACGGTGGTGCCCAGCGCGCCGCTGCCGGCGATCGCCGACCCGAACCTGCTGTTCATCAACGCGGGCATGGTCCAGTTCGTGCCGTTCTTCCTGGGGCAGCGGACCCCGCCGTACCCGCGGGCCGCGTCGGTGCAGAAGTGCATCCGGACGCCGGACATCGACGAGGTCGGCAAGACCAGCCGGCACGGCACGTTCTTCCAGATGAACGGCAACTTCAGCTTCGGCGACTACTTCAAGGAAGGCGCGATCAAGCTCGCCTGGGACCTGTCGACCAACCCGGTCGACAAGGGCGGCTTCGGCCTCGACCCGGAGCGGATCTGGGCGACGGTCTACCTCGACGACGACGAGGCGATCGAGCTGTGGAAGCAGACCGGGCTGCCCGCCGAGCGGATCGTGCGCCGCGGCAAGAAGGACAACTTCTGGTCCATGGGCATCCCCGGGCCGGCCGGTCCGTGCTCGGAGCTGTACTTCGACCGCGGCCCCTCCTACGGCAAGGAGGGCGGGCCGGAGGTCGACGAGGACCGCTACATGGAGTACTGGAACCTCGTCTTCATGCAGTACGAGATCACCAACGTGCGGTCGAAGGAGGACTTCGACATCGTCGGTGAGCTGCCGGCCAAGAACATCGACACCGGCATGGGCCTGGAGCGCATCGCCTCGATCCTGCAGGGCGTCGACAACCTGTACGAGATCGACGAGGTCAACCCGATCCTGACCAAGGCCGCCGAGATGACCGGCAAGCGCTACGGCCAGGTCACCTCGCACGTCGCGTCCGAGTCGCACCCCGACGACGTGCGGCTGCGTGTCATCGCCGACCACGTCCGCACCGCGCTCATGGTGATCTCCGACGGTGTGACGCCGTCGAACGAGGGCCGCGGCTACGTGCTGCGCCGCATCCTGCGCCGCGCGATCCGCTCGATCCGGCTCCTCGGCTGGCACGAGGGGCCGGCGCTGCCGATCCTGCTGCCGATCGCCCGAGACTGCATGTCGCCGTCGTACCCGGAGGTCGCCGCCGACTTCGACCGGATCTCCAGCTACGCCTACGGCGAGGAGGAGGCCTTCCTGCAGACGCTGCGGGCCGGCACCACGATCCTCGACGTCGCGATGAGCGACACGAAAGCGGCGTCGAAGTCCGTGCTCCCCGGCGACAAGGCGTTCCAGCTGCACGACACGTACGGCTTCCCGATCGACCTGACCCTGGAGATCGCGGCCGAGCAGGGCCTGACGGTCGACGAGGACGGATTCCGCCGTCTCATGGCGGAGCAGCGCACCCGCGCCAAGGCCGACGCCAAGGCGCGCAAGACCGGCCACGCCGACCTGTCGCAGTTCCGCGCGGCCCTGGAGCAGGGCGGGCCGGTCGAGTTCACCGGCTACCGCGAGGTCGCCCGGGAGTCGTCGGTCCGGTCGCTGCTCGGCGCGGCCGCCGCGGCCCAGGGCGAGGAGATCTCCCTGGTCCTGGACGCGACCCCGTTCTACGCCGAGGGCGGCGGCCAGATGCCCGACCTGGGCGTCATCACCACCGGCAGCGGCAAGGCCGAGGTCCTCGACGTGCAGACGCCGCTGCCGGGCCTCATCGTGCACCGGGTCAAGGTCCTGGAAGGCGAGATCCGGGCCGGTGAGTCCGCGTTCGCCGAGATCGACACCGGGCGCCGGCGGGCCGTGTCGCGGGCGCACACCGCGACCCACCTGATCCACCAGACGATGCGCAACTTCCTCGGCGAGTCGGCGACCCAGGCGGGCTCGCTCAACGCGCCCGGCCGGCTCCGCTTCGACTTCAACACCCCCGGCGCCGTGCCACAGAGCGTCCTGCACGACGTCGAGCAGCAGGTCAACGAGGTACTGCTGCGGGACCTGCTGGTGCACGCGTTCATCACGTCGCAGGAGGAGGCGCGCAAGCTCGGCGCCATGGCGCTGTTCGGCGAGAAGTACGGCGACGAGGTCCGCGTCGTCGAGGTCGGCGACTACGCGCGCGAGCTGTGCGGCGGCACCCACGTCGAGCGCTCCAGCCAGCTCGGCCTGGTCAAGATCCTCTCCGAGTCGTCGATCGGTTCGGGTGTACGACGCGTCGAGGCGCTCGTCGGTCTCGACGCGTTCGGTCACCTGGCGCGCGAGCACGTCCTCGTGTCCCGCCTCGCCGAGCTGTTCCGGGTCCCCGGCGACCAGGTCGCCGACCGGGTCGAGCAGACGGTCGCGCAGCTGCGCGACGCCGAGCGGGAGCTGGAGAAGCTGCGCACCCAGCTGGTCCTCGCCAATGCCGGCGGGCTCGCCGACGCGGCCAAGGACATCAACGGCGTCGCGTACGTCGGCACCGAGGCACCCGAGGGCACCTCGGCCAACGAGGTCCGCACCCTGGTGCAGGAGATCCGCGGCCGGATCCCGGCGGACCGGCCGGCGGTCGTCGCCGTCACCGCCCGCGCCGGCGGCAAGGCGTCGCTCGTCGTCGGGCTCAACGCGGCCGCCAAGGGCCGCGGCCTGTCCGCCGGTGACCTGGTCAAGGGCGCCCTGTCCGGCCGTGGCGGCGGCAACGCCGACCTCGCGCAGGGCGGCGGCGTGCCGGCCGATCAGGCGCCTGTGTTGCTCGCAGCGGTCGAGCGCGCCCTGTAGCTGTCCGTTCGCATGCGGGTAGGTGAATTCGTCGATTCACCTACCCGCGAGCGTTCGCGGGGTGCGCCGTGCGCATAGGGTGCTACCCGTGACGACTCAGCCGTGGACACGGGGCCGGCGGATCGGGGTCGACGTCGGCAGCGTCCGCGTCGGCGTCTCGATGTGTGATCCCGACGGGATCCTCGCCACCCCCGTTGCGACGCTGCCGCGCGATCAGGTCACCGAGAGTGACAAGGTCTCTTCGGACATGTCCGAAATCTTGCGACTGGTCGCGGAGCACGAAGCGGTGGAGATCATTGTCGGCCTGCCAATCAACCTGGCCGGCAAGGAAGGGCCAGCAGCGGCCCTCATCAGGCAATATGCCGACCGTTTGGCCGTGCTGGCGGACCCCGTGCCGGTCCTGCTGACGGACGAGAGGATGTCCACGGCGGCGGCAACACGTAGGCTGTCGGAGCGCGGCGTCCGGGGCAGGCGGCAACGCGCGGTCATCGATCAGGTGGCCGCGGTGGAGATCCTGCAACGATGGCTCGACGCGCGCCGGGCCGTTCGCGGCTGAGTGCCAGGAGGCGAAGGACAGATGGGCGAGCTTGATCTGGGCTGGGACGACGAGGAGCGGCCCAGCAGACATCGGCGCCGCGCCGCGTCCAGTCCCCGCGGCAGGCGGAAGGGGCGTGGCGGGAAGACCTTCCTCGCGCTCTTCATCAGCCTGCTGGTCTTCGGGGGCCTCGCATTCGGGGCCTATATCGGCGTGGACCGGGTCAAGGACATGTTCACCGCTGCCGACTACAACGGCGGTGGCACCGGTGAGGTGACGGTCGAGGTCCTCAAGGACCAGTATGCCGCCGACATCGCCAACACGCTGGTGGAAAATGATGTCGTGAAGAGCGCGAAGGCGTTCGTCGAGGCCGCGAAGAAGGACGAGCGCAGCAAGAAGCTGCAGCCGGGCTTCTACAAGCTGCGCAAGCAGATGCGCGCCTCCGACGCCCTGTCGCTGATGCTCGACCCGAAGAGCCGCCTGGTCAACAAGGTCACGCTGCCCGAGGGCATGACGTATCAGGACACCTTCAAGAAGCTCTCCGAGGTCACCAAGATCCCGTATGAGGAGTTCGAGAAGGCGTCGCAGGACACCAAGGCGCTCGGCCTGTCCGACGTGTGGTTCACCCGGCAGGACAAGAAGGAGGTCGCCAAGAGCATCGAGGGCTTCCTCTTCCCGGCGACCTATGAGTTCCCGCCCAACGTCACCGACGCGGCCACCGTCCTGAAGATCATCATCAACCGGTTCAACCAGGAGATCGACTCCCTCGGCTTCATCGACGGCGTGCAGACCTCGCTGCACATCTCGCCCTACGAGGCGCTGATCGCCGCGTCGATCGCCCAGGTCGAGGGCCTCGACAAGGACCAGGAAGGCATCGTCCGGGTCCTCTACAACCGGGTCTACTCCGGCAAGTTCCCGTGCAACTGCCTGCAGGTCGACAGCACCGTCAACTACTACCTGCGGATCACCGGCAAGGGCGCCAAGCCCTCGACCGAGCTGCTCAACTCCGAGCTGCACAACAAGAAGAACCCGTACAACGCCCACGACGTCCCGGGCATGCCGATCGGGCCGATCAGCATGCCCGGCACCAGCGCGCTGAAGGCGGCGATCAACCCGCCGAAGCACGACTACTACTTCTTCCTCGCCATCGACACGGCCGGCAACACCGCCTACGCGAAGACGTATCCGGAGTTCCAGAAGCTGTGGGACCAGGCCCAGAAGAACGGCGTCAAGTAGGTGCGGGCGGCGGTCCTCGGCCAGCCGGTGAGCCACTCGCGCTCACCGGCGATCCACAACGCCGGCTATGCCGCCGCCGGGCTGCGCGACTGGACGTATGAGGCGATCGAGTGCGGCACGGACGACCTCGCCGCGTTCGTCGCCGGGCTCGGGACCGACTGGGCCGGGCTGTCGCTGACCATGCCGCTCAAAGAGGTCGCGCTGGACGTCGCCGCGATGGTCGACCCGTTCGCGGCGGCGATCGGCGCGGCCAACACGCTCGTGCGCCGGTCGTATGGGTGGCACGCCTACAACACCGACGCGCCGGGGATGGTGCGGGCACTGCTGGAGGCCGGGATCGCCCGGACACCGAGACTGGCCGTGCTCGGCGGCGGGGGGACCGCCCGGGCGGCGCTGGCCGCGGCGGCGTCGTTGTCGGCCGACGTGACGCTGTACACCCGCCGACCCTCCGCCTTCGAAGAGCTGCTGCCGGTCGCGTCGGCGCTGGACGTCGAACTGGAGCACGCGCCGTGGGACTCGCTGGCATCGTGCACGGCGTTCCCGGTGGTGATCTCCACGGTCCCAAAGGGGGCGGCGGACCCGCTCGCGCTCGCGGACTGGTCCGGGCGGCCCGTCGTGTTCGACGCCATCTACGAGCCGTGGCCGACGCCCCTCGCCGCCGCGGCCTCGTCCGCGGGCTGCGCGATCGTGTCCGGCCTCGACCTGCTGCTGTGGCAGGCGGTCGACCAGTTCGAGCTCTTCACCGGCGCAGCGGCGCCGGTGGCCGCGATGCGGGCGGCGCTGCGTCCCGTCTGACGGGCGGTCCGTACCTCACTGTGGGACTTGTCGTACCTCCGTGACAGACTTGCCGACGTGTTGCGCTGGTTGACCGCAGGTGAGTCGCATGGCCCGGCACTCGTCGCGATTCTGGAGGGCGTTCCCGCCGGCATCGAAGTGACGAGCGCGTCCGTGGCGGCAGAGTTGTCCCGTCGACGTCTCGGCTATGGCCGCGGCGCGAGGATGGCGTTCGAGCAGGACGTGGTCGAGTTCGTCGGCGGCCTCCGGCACGGGCTCACGCTCGGCAGCCCCGTCGCGATCCGCGTCGGCAACAGCGAGTGGCCGAAGTGGGAGACCGTCATGGCGGCCGACCCGGTCGATCCTGACCTGCTCGCCGCGCAGGCCCGCAACGCGCCGCTGACCCGGCCCCGGCCCGGCCACGCCGACCTCGCCGGCATGCAGAAATACGGGCACACCGACGCCAGGCCGATCCTCGAGCGGGCCAGCGCGCGGGAGACCGCCGCCCGGGTCGCCGTCGGCACCGTCGCCAAGCACCTGCTGCGCCAGGCCCTCGGCATCGAGATCGTCTCCCACGTCATCGAGCTCGGCTCCGTCGCCGCGAAGCCCGGCCTGCTGCCGCGCCCAGAGGACTTCGACCGCATCGACGCCGACCCGCTGCGCTGCCTCGACCCCGACGCGAGCGCCCGCATGGTCGAGGAGGTCGACGCCGCGAAGAAGGACGCCGACACCCTCGGCGGCATCGTCGAGGTCCTCGCCTATGGCGTCCCGCCGGGCCTCGGCAGCCACGTCCAGTGGGACCGCAAGCTCGACGCCCGCCTCGCCACCGCCCTCATGTCCATCCAGGCGATCAAGGGCGTGGAGATCGGCGACGCGTTCACGCAGGCCCGCTCCCGCGGCTCGCAGGCGCACGACGAGATCATCCCCACCGCCGAAGGCGTCCGCCGGGTCACCGACCGGGCCGGCGGCCTCGAAGGCGGCATCACCACCGGCGAGCCCCTGCGCGTCCGCGCCGCGATGAAGCCGATCTCCTCGCTCAACCGGGCGCTGCAGACCATCGACATCACCACCGGCGAGCCCGCGACCGCGATCAACCAGCGCTCCGACGTGTGCGCGGTCCCCGCCGCCGCCGTCGTCGCCGAGGCGATGGTCGCGCTGGTCCTGGCCGAGGCGGCGCTGGAGAAGTTCGGCGGCGACTCGGTGGCGGAGATCCAGCGCAACGTCGCCTCCTACCTCGACCATCTGGTGGTCCGGTGAGCCCTCGCGCTGTCCTGGTGGGTCCCCCGGGAGCGGGGAAGACGACCGTCGGCACGCTGCTCGCCTCGGCCCTGGGCGTGCCGTTCCGCGACGTCGACGCCGACATCGAGGCCACGGCCGGCAAGCCGATCCCGGAGATCTTCATCGACGAGGGTGAGGACCACTTCCGGGCGCTGGAGCGGGCCGCGGTCGCCTCGGCGCTGTCCTCGTTCGACGGCGTCCTCGCCCTCGGCGGCGGCGCGATCCTCGCCGATTCGACGAGGGACCTGCTCGCGGGGCACACCGTGGTCTACCTGACCGTCGAGCTGTCCGACGCCGTGTCCCGGGTCGGGCTCGGCAGCGGCCGGCCGCTGCTCGCGCTCAACCCGCGGGCCACCCTGAAGTATCTGCTCGACCAGCGCCGCCCGCTGTATGAGCAGGTCGCCACGGTCACCGTCACCACCGACGGCCGCACCCCCGAGGACATCACCGGGGAACTGGCGGGCAAGCTGTGACCGCCGTCGTCGACGTCTCCGGCTACCAGGTGCTGATCGGCCGGGGCCTGTCCGACCAGGTGCCCGCCCTCGTCAGCGGCGCCGCCCAGGTCGCGGTCATCTTCGCCGGCCCCGTCCGGGCACACGCCGAGCAGGTCATGGCCGCGCTCCGCGCCGCCGGCCACGGGATCCTGCCCCTGGAGGTCCCCGACGCCGAGGCCGGCAAGGACATCGCCGTCGCCGCCGGCTGCTGGGACGCCCTCGGCGAGGCCGCCTTCACCCGCAGCGACGCCGTCGTCGGCGTGGGCGGCGGCGCCGTCACCGACCTCGCCGGGTTCGTCGCCGCGAGCTGGCTGCGCGGCGTCCGGCTCGTCCAGGTCCCGACCAGCCTCCTCGGCATGGTCGACGCCGCCGTCGGCGGCAAGACCGGCATCAACACCGCCGCCGGCAAGAACCTCGTCGGCGCCTTCTACCCACCGGCCGGCGTCGTCTGCGACCTGTCGACCCTCGACACCCTGCCCGCCGACGACCTGCGCGCCGGCATGGCCGAGGTGGTCAAGTGCGGCTTCATCGCCGACCCCACCATCCTCGACCTCATCGAGGCCGACCCGGCGCTCGCCCTCGACCCGCACGGCCCGGTGCTCTCCTCCCTGGTCGAGCGCGCCGTCGCCGTCAAGGCCCGCGTCGTCTCCGCCGACCTGCGCGAGTCCGGCCTCCGCGAGATCCTCAACTACGGCCACACCCTCGGCCACGCCATCGAGCGCCGCGAGCAGTATCGCTGGAAGCACGGCCACGCCGTCTCCGTCGGCCTCGTCTACGCCGCCGAGCTGGGCAGGCTCACCGGCCGCCTCCCCGCCGACGTCGCCGCCCGGCACCTCAGCGTCCTGACCCTGCTGGGCCTCCCCGTCACCTATGACGCAGCCGCCTGGCCCGACCTGCACGCCGCCATGCGCGTCGACAAGAAGGCCCGCGGCGCGACGCTGCGCTTCGTCGTCCTGGACGGCCTGGCCACCCCGGGCACCTTGGCCGGCCCACCCGACGACCTGCTGTTCACCGCCTATGAGGCGGTCGCCTCCTGACCCCGTCCGCTCACCCTGCCGCTCGGGTCACGCCCGCTGGAGCTTCGCCGCCGGCGGTCGTCGCCTGACGACGTCCGCTCACCCTGCCGCTCGGGTCACGCCCGCTGGCGCTTCGCCGCCGGCGGTCGTCGCCTGACCCGGACCTGCGTGACCTGCCAGCCGTCCGCGCGTCACTGGCTGTCCGCCGTCTGACCCTCGCGCGCATTTGTCCACCGCCCGCGCCACGGCCGCCGGCTTTGCGTCGCTGATGCCGTGGTCGCCGGACTACGTCGCCCACGCTGCGGTGGCCGGTGCCGTGCCCGCCAGCTCTGCGTCTCCGGTATTCGGCGGCGTCTGGCACCTGCCGCCCGCGGGCCCCCGCCGCACCTGCCGTGCCGCCTGCTTCGCGCCGCTGGTGACGCGGACGCCGGTGTTGCGTCGCGCGTGCTGCGGGGTGCGGTTTGCGTCGCCTGCGGTGTGGGTCGCTGGGTTGGGTCATCTGCGGCATGGTCGTTGGTGGTGTTCGCCCAGGCTGCGGGTGTTGGTGTTGTGTCGTCGTGCTGCGGGGTGCGGTTTGCGTCGCCTGCGGTGTGGGTCGCTGGGTTGGGTCATCTGCGGCATAGTCGGCGGTGATGCTCGCCCAGGCCGGGAGGTGCTGGCGTCGCGTCGCCCGAGTCGTGGTGGCTCGTGCCGCTCATCGGGCTGTAGGTGCTGGTGTTGCCCGTGGGTCACAGGCGTTGGTTGCGTCGCGTGTGCCCTGGCGGCTGGGTTTGCGACGGCCGCGATGTGGTGGCTGGTGTTGCTCGTCCCACCCCGCAGGTGCTGAGGTTGCGTCGCCTGTGGTGCGGCGGAATCTCGGATGCAGGTGACTGGTCGTCATCGGTTGAGAGGTCGCCGCCCGGCTGCTGATCTGCGCTCGACTCCGCCGGCCGCTGCGGGCTTCCGGTGCTCGTCGTCGGTGGCGCGGTTGCCACCCGGCTCCCACCTGATCCGCCGTCCGCTCTCGTCCCGTCCGTCGACGCCTGCGATGCGGTCGCCGCCTGGGACCGGCCGCCTGATCCGTCGCACGCTGCCACCCGCACCTTTCACGCCACGAATCGTCCGACTCGTTCGATTCGTCCCAGGACCGGCCTCCCGCGTCAGGCCGGCCGCTCGTTGCGACGGAGCGGGTCGGCGGTGCGGGCGTCAGACCTGGTCAAGGGCCGGACCACCCGGTCCCGGGGGTGCTCAGGCGGTGGCGGCCGGGACCGCGGCGGGCAGGAACGCGGTGGCCGGGGGACGCAGGCGCAGGTAGAGGACGCCCGCCACGGTGCCGAAGGCGGCGGCCACGACGGCTTCGGGGTAGCCGGGGGCGCCGAACGGCAGCAGGAACATCGCGATGCCCACCGACAGGCGTACCGCGGCCTTCGGGGGGTGGCGCAGGCCGGCGGCGAGCGGGACGATCGGCCACAGCAGGTACCACGGATGCACCACCGGCCCGCAGAGGACGATCGCGGCGAGGGCGAGGCCCAGGCCGGCGACGGGGTTCGGGGCGCGCAGCAGTGCCCAGCCGGCCAGGGCGAAGCCGGCGAGGGCCGCGACGACCCGGATGATCGCCATCGCGCCGGGGTGGCCGGCTTCCGCGAGGAGCATGCCGACGTCGGTGCTCAGCGACAGGCCGTTGCGGACGGTGGTGGGGGTGCGCAGGGCGGCGATCCAGCCGAGGCCGAGCCCGGAGGCGGCCTGCAGCACGATGAAGGCGAGGACCGCGCCGGCCGTGGCCCGGATCAGGGCGGCGGGGCGGCCGCGGGACAGCATGACGACGGTGACGAGGGCGAGGATCGCGGGGGCCTTCACGAGCGCGGCGGCGACGACGAGGGCGGCGCCCAGGAGCGGGCGGTCGCGGACGGCGGCGAGCAGGCCCGCGGCGACCAGGCCGACCATGAGGGCGTCGTTGTGGGCGCCGGCGACCAGGTGCAGCAGGAGCAGCGGGTTGAGCGCGCCGAACCACAGGGCGTGCTGCGGCGGGACACCGAAGCGGGCGGCGAGGCCCGGCAGGCACGCGACGACCAGGGCGACGCCGATCAGCGCGACGAGCCGCATCGCCCACACGCCGACGACGGTGTGCTCGCCGGTCACGGCCATGATCGCCGAGGCGCAGCGCAGGAACACCGGGCCGTACGGGGCGGGCGTGTCCTGCCAGATGGGTGGCACGTCCAGGGCGAGCGGGCCGCCGAGGGAGGACGGGCCCCAACGGTACGCGTCGAGGCCGCGCTGCACCATGGCGCCCTGGGCGAGGTAGCTGTACACGTCGCGGCTGAACATCGGGGCGGTCGCGGCCAGTGGCGCGGCCCACCACAACATGGTCCTGATGAGGTCGGCGGGGCGCTGCCCGTCCAGCGTGGAGCGCATGCGCAGCCACGCGCCGCACAGCAGGGCCAGGCCGAAATAGGTGCAGGCGACACCCACCAAGGGGAACGCGCGCAGCTCCCGGACCACGGGCCAGTGCTCGAACGGGTCGTCGCGCGGCAGGGCGCCCGCCGCGACGCCACCCAGCGCGATGGCGACGGAACCCGCGAAACCCAGGGTACGGTTGACTCTCACTCCGGCACACTGGCTGAGTTTCATGTCTCCGTGGCTAAGGCGACATGAACGGGGATCGGCCCGACCGGTACACTGCTTCGGGCCTTTCCGCCGGCATGATGCCGCACGGACCAACTGACGAAAGTGACGTCTATCCACATGGCAACCACGAACGACCTGAAGAACGGCCTGGTGCTCAACCTCGACGGCGATCTGTGGGCCGTTGTTGAGTTCCAGCATGTGAAGCCGGGCAAGGGCGGCGCGTTCGTGCGGACCACCCTCAAGAACGTGCTTTCCGGCAAGGTGGTCGACCGCACGTTCAACGCCGGCACCAAGGTCGAGACCGCCACCGTCGACAAGCGCACGATGCAGTATCTGTACATCGACGGTGAAGACTACGTGTTCATGGATCTCCAGTCGTATGAGCAGATCTCCGTCCCGGCCGGCACGGTCGGCGAGGGCACGAAGTTCCTGCTGCCCGAGGCTGAGGTGACGGTCGCGACGCACGAGGGTGTGCCGCTGTACGTCGAGCTGCCGACGTCGGTGATCCTGGAGGTCACCTACACCGAGCCCGGCCTGCAGGGCGACCGCTCCACCGGCGGCACCAAGCCGGCCACGGTCGAGACGGGCGCCACGGTCAACGTGCCGCTGTTCATCACGACCGGTGAGAAGATCAAGGTCGACACCCGCGACAGCCGTTACCTCGGCCGGTCCTGACCGTGTCCTTCACTGGGGGCTCCTTCCTCGGGGGCGACGTCACCGCGCAGATGACCGCGCGGCGCAAGGCCCGCAAGCGCGCCCTCGACGTGCTCTACCAGGCCGACCTGCGCGGTGAGCCGCGCGGGTCGGTCCTGACGTCCTACGTGGCCAATCTCGAGGAGCCGAAGCCCGGCTACCTGCCCTACACCGTCCAGCTGGTCGAGGGCGTGGAGAGCCACGCCGTCCGCATCGACGAGCTGCTGTCCAGCTACGCCGAGGGCTGGACCCTGGAGCGGATGCCGGTCGTCGACCGGAATCTCGCCCGCATCGCGGTGTATGAGCTGCTGTACAACGACGAGATCGACAACCCCGTGGCGATCACGGAGGCGGTCGAGCTGGCGGAGACGCTGTCGACCGACGACTCGCCCCGCTTCCTCAACGGCATCCTGGGCCGGATCGCCGACTACGCCACGTAAGACGCCGCTGGAAGCCAGTCGAGCCGGGTGTGATCCGCCACCGAGCGGATCAGCCCGGCTTCGCGCTGTCCGCACACAAAAGCCGCGACGAGCTGTCCGCACCCGAACGCCGCGACGAGATCATGATCACGCCCTCCGCGGAGGGTGATGTGCGCCCCACCGTGAGCGCGTAGAACGCAAGGAGGGGGCCGCCGAAGCGACCCCCTCCTTGCTACGGGAAGGTCAGGACTGGAACAGGCTGCGCGGGTCGGTGACGAGCACGCCGTGCTCGTTGAGCCGCTCGACCAGGCCCGACGGCGACGCGTCGTAGACGATCGCCAGGGCACGCAGGTCGTCCGCGCGGATCGACAGCACGCGGCCGTTGTAGTCGCCGCGCTGCTGCTGGATGGCCCGGGCGTAGCGGGCGACGTAGGCGAGGTCCTCCGCGCCGGCGTCGTAGAGCCGCTCCAGGTCCAGGACGATCTTGTTGGTGGGCTCGTGGCGCACGCCGCTGCCCTCGGGCAGCAGCTCGGCGACGGGCACGCGGTAGAACTCGGCCAGCTCGGCCAGGCGGGACACGGTGACGGCCCGGTCGCCCCGCTCGTACGAACCGACGACGACGGCTTTCCAGCGCCCTGCCGACTTCTCCTCGACACCCTGCAGAGACAGCCCCTGCTGCTGTCGAATGGAGCGCAGGCGAGCACCAAGAGACTTGGCGTACTCAGACGGCATACGGACACTCCCAGTCACTGGCCTGAGGGGTTTCCCCAGCGATCGCTACGGAGCGTGACCGTAACTGGCGGAAGACGCGGGGTCAAGTGGTCGAGACCCATCCGTTGCCCAGGTCAGGGCGGTTGTTAGGGTGGTTGCCGTTCGACGTCCTTTAACGACCCGTCCGGTGAGGCGGGGAAGGAGGTCTGGTTTGTCGACCCCGACAACAGGCGCTGAGCTGGGCAAAACCATCCTAACGGCGGCAGATGTCGCCCGTGTGGTGGACCGGATTGCCCATCAGATTCTGGAAAAGACGTCCGGAGCCACCGAAACGGTGCTGCTGGGCATACCTACCCGGGGCGTTCCGCTAGCTCGCCGGTTGGCCGACAGGATCGCCACGTTCGAGGGTGCGGAGATCCCCGTGGGTGTGTTGGACATCACCCTCTATCGGGACGACCTCCGCCTGCAGGCGGTCCGTGCGCTGGGTCACACGGAGGTGCCGCCGGGCGGTGTGGACGGGCGGCGGGTGATCCTCGTCGACGACGTCCTCTTCTCCGGCCGGACGGTCCGCGCGGCGCTGGACGCCCTCAAGGACCTGGGCCGGCCGCGGACGGTCCAGCTGGCGGTCCTCGTCGACCGGGGCCACCGCGAGCTGCCGATCCGCGCCGACTACGTCGGCAAGAACATCCCGACCTCGATCGACGAGAGCGTCCGGGTGTCGATCGCCGAGCACGACGGCACCGACGCCGTGGTGATCAGGAGCAAGGGGGTCCACGCGTGATCAAGCACCTGCTCAGCGCCGCCGACCTGGACGCCGCCACCGCCACGCTGGTGCTGGACACGGCCGCGGAGATGGCGAGCATCGCGGGACGCGAGGTGAAGAAGCTCCCCGCGTTGCGCGGGCGCACGGTGGTGAACCTGTTCTACGAGGACTCGACCAGGACCCGGATCTCGTTCGAGGCGGCCGCGAAGCGGCTGTCGGCCGACGTCATCAACTTCTCCGCCAAGGGCTCGAGCGTCTCGAAGGGCGAAAGTCTCAAGGACACCGCCCTCACGCTGCAGGCGATGGGCGCCGACGCGGTCGTGATCCGGCACCCCGCCAGCGGCGCGCCGCACCGCCTCGCCAACTGGGTCGAGGGCAGCGTCGTGAACGCCGGCGACGGCACCCACGAGCACCCGACGCAGGCCCTGCTCGACGCGTACACGATGCGCAGCCGCCTCAAGAGGCTGGCCGGGCTCAACGTGGCCATCGTCGGCGACGTCCTGCACTCGCGGGTGGCCAGGTCGAACGTCCAGCTGCTGCACACCCTCGGCGCGAAGGTGACGCTCGTCGCGCCGCCTACGCTGCTGCCCGTCGGGGTGGGCGCGTGGCCCGCCGAGACCTCCTACGACCTCGACGCCGTCGTGCCGGATTCCGACGTCGTCATGATGCTGCGCGTCCAGCGGGAAAGAATGAACCAGGCGTACTTCCCCTCGGAGCGGGAGTACGCGCGGCGCTACGGCTTCGACGTGCCGCGCATGCGTCGGCTGCCCGAGCACGCGATCGTCATGCACCCCGGACCGATGAACCGGGGCATGGAGATCGCGCCGGAGGTCGCCGACTCGCCGCGCTCCACGATCGTCGAACAGGTCGCCAACGGGGTCTCCGTGCGGATGGCCGTCTTGTACCTGCTGCTCGGAGGCAAAGCATGAGCGTGGTCATCAGCGGCACCCAACTGGGCGAGATCACCGTCGAGGACGGGGTGATCGTCAGCATCGATCCGGCGAGGACGGGCGACAGGATCGCGCTGCCGGGCCTCGTCGACCTGCACACCCACCTGCGCGAGCCCGGGCGGGAGGACGCCGAGACGGTCGAGTCCGGGTCCAGGGCCGCCGCCCTCGGCGGGTACACGGCGGTCTGCGCCATGGCCAACACCAGCCCGGTCGCCGACACCGCCGGCGTCGTCGAGCAGGTCTGGCGCCTCGGCCGCGAGGCCGGCCTGGTCGACGTGCAGCCGATCGGCGCCGTCACCGTCGGCCTCGGCGGCGAGCAGCTCGCCGAGCTCGGTGCGATGGCCGACTCCGCCGCCCGTGTCCGGGTGTTCTCCGACGACGGCCACTGCGTGCACGACCCGCGCCTGATGCGCCGCGCCCTGGAGTACGTCAAGGCGTTCGACGGGGTGATCGCCCAGCACGCCGAGGAGCCCCGGCTGACCACCGGCGCGCAGATGAACGAGGGCGAGGTCGCCGCCCGGCTCGGCATGACCGGCTGGCCCGCCGTCGCCGAGGAGGCGATCATCGCCCGGGACGTGCTCCTCGCCGGGCACGTCGGCGCGCGGCTGCACATCTGCCACGTGTCGACCGCCGGCAGCGTCGAGCTGATCCGCTGGGCGAAGTCGAAGGGCTGGCGGGTGACCGCCGAGGTGACGCCGCACCACCTGCTGCTCACTGAGGACCTCGCCGTCGACTATGACCCGGTGTACAAGGTGAACCCCCCGCTGCGGACCGAGGCCGACGTGCTCGCGCTGCGCAAGGGCCTGCAGGACGGCACGATCGACTGTGTCGCCACCGACCACGCCCCGCACAGCGTCGAGGACAAGGAGTGCGAGTGGGCGTACGCCAGGCCGGGGATGCTCGGCCTGGAGACCGCCTTGGCGATCGTCGTACAGACGATGGGGCCGCAGTGGGACAGGATCACGGACTGGATGTCCGTCGCGCCCGCGAGAATCGCCGGGCTGTCCGGGCACGGTCACGCGCTCAAGGCCGGCGCCGTCGCCAACATCACGATCTTCGACCCGTCGGTCCGGTGGACGGTCGACCCGACCGCCCTGGCCAGCAGGTCGCGCAACACTCCTTACGCCGGGATGGAGCTGCGCGGTCGCGTCGAGGCGACCTACCTGCGCGGCGAGCCGACGGTGTTGAACGGAAAGGCGACTCGGTGAAGCGCAGAGCAGCATTGTTGGTACTGGAGGACGGCCGCACCTTCCGCGGCGAGGCCTTCGGCAGCATCGGGGAGACCTTCGGCGAGGCGGTGTTCAACACCGGCATGACCGGTTACCAGGAGACCCTGACCGACCCGTCGTACCACCGCCAGGTCGTCGTGCAGACCGCCCCGCAGATCGGCAACACCGGCGTCAACGGCGAGGACGACGAGTCCGACCGCGTCTGGGTCGCCGGCTACGTCGTGCGCGACCCGGCCCGCTCCTACTCCAACTGGCGCGCCTCCGGCAGCCTCCAGGACCGTCTCGCCGTCGAGGGCATCGTCGGCATCAGCGGCGTCGACACCCGGGCGCTGACCCGGCACCTGCGCGAGCGCGGCGCGATGCGGGTCGGCGTGTCCAGCGTCGACGACGACCGCGACGGCCTGCTGCAGCGGGTCCGCCAGCAGCCGGAGATGCTCGGCGCCGACCTGTCCGCCGAGGTGAGCACCCCGCAGCGGTACACGGTCGAGGCCGAAGGGGAGCACCGCTTCACGGTCGCCGCGATCGACCTGGGCATCAAGCGCAACGTCCCGCGCCGCCTGGCCGCCCGCGGGGTCACCACCCACGTGCTGCCGTCGTCCACCACGCTCGACGAGATCCGCGCGCTGAACGCCGACGCGGTGTTCTTCTCGCCCGGCCCCGGCGACCCGGCCACCGCCGACGGCCCGGTGCAGCTGGCCAGGTCGGTCATGGCGGCGAAGATCCCGCTGTTCGGCATCTGCTTCGGCAGCCAGATCCTGGGCCGCGCGCTCGGGTTCGGCACGTACAAGCTGGGCTACGGCCACCGGGGCATCAACCAGCCCGTCATGGACCGGACCACCGGCAAGGTCGAGGTGACCAGCCACAACCACGGCTTCGCCGTCGACGCGCCCCTCGACGGGCGCACCAGCACCGAGTTCGGCGAGGTCGAGGTCAGCCACGTCTGCCTCAACGACAACGTCGTGGAGGGCCTGCGCTGCCTGGACACGCCGGCCTTCACCGTCCAGTACCACCCGGAGGCGGCAGCGGGGCCGCACGACGCGGACTACCTGTTCGACAGATTCGCGGAGTTGATGAACACCAATGCCTAAGCGGACCGATCTCCGGCACGTCCTCGTCATCGGCTCCGGCCCGATCGTCATCGGCCAGGCGTGCGAGTTCGACTACTCCGGCACCCAGGCGTGCCGCGTCCTGCGCGCCGAGGGGTTGCGGGTCAGCCTCGTCAACTCCAACCCGGCCACGATCATGACCGACCCGGAGTTCGCCGACGCCACGTACGTCGAGCCGATCACCCCCGAGTTCGTCGAGCAGGTCATCGCCAAGGAGCGCCCCGACGCGCTGCTCGCCACGCTCGGCGGCCAGACCGCGCTGAACACCGCGGTCGCGCTGCACGAGGCGGGCGTGCTCGACAAGTACGGCGTCGAGCTCATCGGCGCCAACATCGACGCCATCCGGCGCGGCGAGGACCGGCAGCTGTTCAAGGACATCGTCGCCAAGGCCGGCGGCGAGACCCCGCGCAGCCGGGTCTGCCACTCGATGGACGAGGTCCGCGCGACCGTCGCCGACCTCGGTCTGCCGGTCGTCATCCGGCCGTCGTTCACCATGGGCGGGCTCGGCTCCGGCATGGCGCACAACGACGCCGACCTGGAGCGGCTCGCCGGCGGCGGGCTCGTCGCCTCCCCGGTGCACGAGGTCCTCATCGAGGAGAGCGTGCTCGGCTGGAAGGAGTACGAGCTGGAGCTGATGCGCGACAAGCACGACAACGTCGTCGTCGTGTGCTCCATCGAGAACGTCGACGCGATGGGCGTGCACACCGGCGACTCGGTCACCGTCGCGCCCGCCATGACGCTCACCGACGTGGAGTACCAGCGGCTGCGCGACCTCGGCATCGCCGTGCTGCGCGAGGTCGGCGTCGACACCGGCGGCTGCAACATCCAGTTCGCGGTGCACCCGCAGACCGGCCGCCTGGTCGTCATCGAGATGAACCCGCGCGTCTCCCGCTCCAGCGCCCTCGCGAGCAAGGCGACCGGCTTCCCGATCGCGAAGATCGCCGCGAAGCTCGCCATCGGCTACACCCTCGACGAGATCCCCAACGACATCACCCTCAAGACGCCGGCGGCGTTCGAGCCGTCCCTGGACTACGTGGTCGTCAAGATCCCGCGGTTCGCGTTCGAGAAGTTCCCCGGGGCCGACGCCGAGCTCACGACCACCATGAAGTCGGTCGGCGAGGCCATGTCGATGGGCCGCACCTTCTCCGAGGCCCTGGGCAAGGCGATGCGGTCGATGGAGACCAAGGCCGCCGGCTTCTGGACCACGCCGGACCAGCCGGGGACCGACGCGCTGCAGGCCCTGCGCACGCCGCACGACGGCCGCCTGTACACCGCCGAACGCGCCCTCCGCGAGGGCCACAGCGTCCAGGCGGTCTGCGAGGCCAGCGGCTTCGACCCGTGGTTCGTCGACCAGATCGCCGCGCTCGTCGACCTGCGCGCGGAGATCCTCGGCGCCGCCGTCCTCGACGAGCCGCTGCTGCGCACCGCGAAACGGGCCGGCCTGTCCGACCGGCAGATCGCCGCGCTGCGCCCCGAGTTCGCCGGCGAGGACGGGGTACGGAGCCTGCGCCAGCGCCTCGGTCTGCGGCCGGTGTACAAGACCGTCGACACGTGCGCCGCCGAGTTCGCCGCGGGCACCCCGTACCACTACAGCACCTACGAGGAGGAGACCGAGGTCGTCCCGTCGGACCGGCCGAAGGTCCTCATCCTCGGCTCCGGGCCGAACCGCATCGGGCAGGGCATCGAGTTCGACTACTCGTGCGTGCACGCGGTCATGGCGCTGCGGGCCAAGGGCTACGAGACCGTCATGGTCAACTGCAACCCGGAGACGGTCTCCACCGACTACGACACCGCCGACCGCCTGTACTTCGAGCCGCTCACGTTCGAGGACGTCCTGGAGGTCGTGCACGCCGAGGACGAGTCCGGCAAGGCCGCCGGCGGCCCGGGCGTCATCGGCGTCGTCGTCCAACTCGGCGGGCAGACCCCGCTCGGCCTCGCCCAGCAGCTCGCCGACGCGGGCGTGCCGATCGTCGGCACCTCGCCCGAGGCGATCGACCTGGCCGAGGACCGCGGCGCGTTCGGCAAGCTGCTCACCGGGGCCGGGCTGACCGCACCCGCGCACGGCACGGCGACCAGCTTCGCCGAGGCCAAGCTCATCGCCGACGAGATCGGCTACCCGGTGCTCGTGCGCCCGTCGTACGTGCTGGGCGGCCGCGGCATGGAGATCGTCTACGACGAGGAGACCCTGCGCGGCTACATCGGGCGGGCCACCGAGATCTCCCCGGCGCACCCCGTGCTCGTCGACCGCTTCCTCGACGACGCCATCGAGATCGACGTCGACGCGCTGTGCGACAAGGACGGCGAGGTCTACGTCGGCGGCGTGATGGAGCACATCGAGGAGGCCGGCATCCACTCCGGCGACTCGTCCTGCGTCCTGCCGCCGATCACCCTCGCCGGGGTCCACCTCGACGAGGTGCGGCGCTACACCGTGGCGCTCGCCCGCGGCATCGGCGTCCAGGGCCTGCTCAACGTGCAGTACGCGCTGAAGGACGACGTCCTGTACGTCCTGGAGGCCAACCCGCGCGCGTCGCGCACCGTGCCGTTCGTGTCGAAGGCGACCGCGGTGCCCCTGGCGAAGGCCGCGGCCCGCATCGCGCTCGGCGCCACGATCGCCGAGCTGCGCGCCGAAGGGCTGCTGCCGGCGGACGGCGACGGCGGTACCCCCGCCGAGCACGCGCCGATCGCGGTCAAGGAGGCGGTGCTGCCCTTCAAGCGCTTCCGCACGATCGAGGGCAAGGGCGTGGACAACCTGCTCGGCCCCGAGATGAAGTCGACCGGCGAGGTCATGGGCATCGACACGTCCTTCGGCCACGCCTTCGCGAAGTCGCAGGCCGCCGCGTACGGGTCGCTGCCGACCACCGGCACCGTCCTGGTGACGGTCGCCAACCGGGACAAGCGCGGCATCGTGTTCCCGGTCAAGCGCCTCGCCGACCTGGGCTTCTCGATCGTCGCGACCGCCGGCACCGGTGAGGTCCTGCGCCGGTACGGCGTCGCCTGCGAGATCGTGCCGAAGCACTTCGAGGAGGGCGGCGGCCGCAACGCCGTGTCGCTGATCGCGAACGGCGAGGTCGACCTGGTGATGAACACGCCGCAGGGCTCCAGCGGCCGGCAGGACGGCTACGAGATCCGCAGCGCCGCCGTCGTCGCCGACATCCCGTGCATCACCACGCTGCCGGGCGCGGCGGCCGCCGTGATGGGCATCGAGGCGCTGCTGCGCGGCGAGATGACCGTCCGGCCGCTGCAGGAGCTGCACGCGGCCCTGCGCGGTTCGCGGTGAGCGGCCGGCGCGGCGGCCCGGGCCGCTCACCGGAAGGTCGGCTCGCGGCGACGCCGGAGGCGGCGGCGTGACCTACGAGCGTCTGGTCCGCCCGGTCCTGTTCCGTCTCGGCGGCGGTGACGCCGAGGCGGTGCACGAGCGGACCCTGCGCTGGCTCTCCCGGGTGCCCGGCCGCAGGTCCGCCTACAGCCCGCCCGGCGCGCGCCGGACCGTGTTCGGGATCGACTTCCCGAACGCGGTCGGGCTGGCCGCCGGCATGGACAAGGACGGCCGGGCGCTGCCCGCCTGGGCCCGGCTCGGCTTCGGCTTCGTCGAGGTCGGCACCGTCACCTGGCACCCGCAGCCCGGCAACGACCGCCCCCGGCTGTTCCGCTTCCCGGAGCAGGAGGCGATCGTCAACCGGATGGGCTTCAACAACGCCGGCGCCCAGGCGCTCGCGGCGCGGTTGCGGGCCCTCGGGCCGCTGCCGGTGCCGCTCGGGATCAGCCTCGGCAAGTCCAAGGTGACGCCGCTGACCGGTGCCGTCGAGGACTACGTCAGCAGTTTCCGGGTGTTGTACGAGCACGGCGCGTACTTCGCCGTGAACGTCAGCTCGCCGAACACGCCGGGGTTGCGCGAGCTGCAGGACCGGGCCCACCTGTCGGCGCTGCTGGGCGCGCTGCAGGCGGAGAACCGCGACCGGCGGCCGATCCTGGTCAAGGTCGCTCCGGACCTCACCGACACCGCGCTGGGCGAGCTGCTGGACGTGTGCCTCGGCCACGGGGTCGCCGGGCTGATCGCCACCAACACGACCATCGCCAGGCCCGGTGTGCCGACCGCCGAGACCGGCGGCCTGTCCGGCCGCCCCCTGGCCGCGCGCGCCCTGGAGGTCGTGCGCTTCGTCGCCAAGCAGAGCGGTCTGCCGGTCGTCGGTGTGGGCGGGATCACCATGCGCGACGACGTGACCCGGATGCTGGCCGCCGGGGCGTCGCTCGTTCAGCTCTACACCGGACTCATCTACCACGGTCCCCGCCTCGTACGGCAGGCCGTGCAAGCCACGAGGGAGCAGACGTGACCGACCGCTTCGGAGCCCGGCTGAGGGCCGCCACGGACGCGCTGGGGCCGCTGTGCGTGGGGATCGACCCCCACCCCTCCCTGCTGACCGCCTGGGGGCTCTCCGACGATGTCAAGGGCCTGGAAGCGTTCAGTCGGACGGTGGGGGAGGCCCTGGCCGACCGGGTCGCGGTGATCAAGCCGCAGTCTGCCTTTTTTGAGCGTTTCGGCTCCAGGGGCATAGCGGTACTGGAGTCAACTATCCGACAGTTCGACGGCACCCGGACGCTTGTGATTCTCGACGTCAAGCGGGGTGACATCGGTTCCACGGCCGCCGCGTACGCCGACGCCTACCTCGATTCAGCATCCCCGCTGCGGGCCGACGCGATCACCGTCAGCCCCTTCCTCGGGGTCGGATCGCTGCGCCCGATCTTCGACAAGGCGGCCGCGAGCGGGCTCGGCGCGTTTGTCCTCGCCCTCACCTCCAATCCCGAGGGCGCGACGGTCCAGCGGGCCGTCGCCGCCTCCGGCAGGACCGTCGCGCAGACCGTGATCGACGAGATTGCGCAGCTCAACGAGGGTGTGGCCCCACTCGGCGACGTCGGCGTCGTGATCGGCGCGACGCTCGGCGAGCACGGCCACGACCTGACGAACCTCAATGGCCCGATCCTGGCGCCGGGCCTCGGCGCCCAGGGCGGCAGAGCCGACGGACTGCGCGCCGCGTTCGGTGATCAAGCCCCTGACGTGCTGCCGTCGTACTCCCGGGAGATCCTCGGCGCGGGCCCGGACGTCGCCACGCTGCGTGCCGCCGCGGAGCGGGCGCGTGACGAGTGCGCGGCCGCTCTGGCGGTCACCGCCTGATCATCAGTCCGCCACCGGCCGTCGATCTCCGGATTCCCACGTTGCCGAAATGGCTCGTGACCGCTAGTTTTCCCGGCGCTAGACCATCAACATTCTTTTCAAGGGACCTGAGGAGACCTGGTGCCGCTCCCGTCACTGAGCCCGGAACAGCGCGCAGCCGCTTTGGAAAAGGCGGCTGAGATTCGTAAGGCTCGCGCTGAGCTGAAGGAGCAACTGAAGCAGGGGAAGACCACCCTCGCTGCCGTGCTCGATCGTGCGGAGTCCGACGACGTCGTCGGCAAGCTTCGGGTTTCGGCCGTGCTGCAGGCAATGCCCGGCATCGGCAAGATCCGCGCGACGCAGATCATGGAGAAGCTGAAGATCGCCGACAGCCGCCGCCTTCGCGGCCTCGGCGACCAGCAGCGCAAGGCACTGCTCGGGGAGTTCGCCGGCGGCAAGTGACTGCCGCCTGCCTGATCCCCCCGGATCGGTGTGCAGACCTCGACGCGCCCGGACCGTTCCCAACGGTCCGGGCGCGTTGTGTTACCGCAGGCCTGGTAGGGTTTACGGGTTCGCGAGCTGTCAATTGGAAAGTCGTGAGGTTGTTTCGTGGCCGGAACCGTGGCAGACCCCCAGGGCATCACCAACCCGCCGATCGACGAGCTGCTGGAGAAGACCACCTCGAAGTACGCGCTGGTGATCTTCGCGGCGAAGCGGGCCCGTCAGGTCAACGCCTACTACAGCCAGCTGGGTGAGGGTCTTCTCGAATACGTGGGTCCCCTGGTGGAGACCACGCCGCAGGAGAAGCCGCTGTCCATCGCGCTGCGCGAGATCAACAGCGGCCTGCTGACCGCCGAGCGCATCGAAGAGGTCTAGTCCGACATGCACGCCGAGGACGACGGCGCCGGTGACCGGCCGCGGGTCGTTCTCGGCGTCGGCGGCGGGATCGCCGCCTACAAGGCCTGTGAGCTGCTGCGGCTGCTGACCGAGTCCGGTCACCGGGTGCGGGTCGTGCCGACCGCGGCGGCGCTCACGTTCGTCGGCGAGGCCACCTGGGCCGCCCTGTCCGGGCAGCCGGTCAGCACCGACGTCTGGACCGGCGCGCACGAGGTGCCGCACGTCCGGCTCGGCCGCGAGGCCGACCTCGTCGTCGTCGCCCCCGCCACCGCCGACCTCCTGGCGAAGGCCGCGCACGGGCTCGCCGACGATTTGCTCACCAACACCCTGCTCACCGCCCGGTGCCCGGTGCTCTTCGCGCCCGCGATGCACACGGAGATGTGGGAGCACCCCGCCACCCAGGCCAACGTCGCGACGCTCAGATCGCGCGGCGTGCTGGTCCTCGAGCCCGACGTGGGGCGGCTCACCGGCGCCGACACCGGCAAGGGCAGGCTGCCCGCCCCGGCCGCGATCTTCGCCACCGCCCAGCGGCTGCTGCGCCGGGGCTCGCTCGAGGCGGACCTGGTGGGGCGGCACGTGGTGGTCACCGCCGGTGGCACCCGCGAGCCCATCGACCCGGTCAGGTTCATCGGCAACCGGTCCTCCGGCAAGCAGGGCTACGCGATCGCGCGGGCCGCCGTCGCCCGCGGCGCGCGGGTGACGCTCATCTCGGCCAACGTGTCGCTGCCCGACCCGGCCGGCGCCGACCTGGTCAGGGTCTCCACGACCGAGGAGCTGCGGGTCGCGACCCTGGACGCCGCCGCGAAGGCCGACGCCGTGGTGATGGCGGCCGCGCCGGCCGACTTCCGGCCGGCGACCTTCGCCACCGGCAAGATCAAGAAGGTGGACGGCGCGGCGCCGACCCTCGAGCTGGTGACCAACCCCGACATCGCCGCGGAGCTCGGCGCCGCGAAGCCCGCCGGGCAGGTGCTCGTCGCGTTCGCCGCGGAGACCGCCGGGCTGGAGCAGGCCGTCGCCAACGGTCACGAAAAGCTGCTCCGCAAGCGGGCCGATCTCATCGTCGTCAACGAGGTCGGCATCGACAGGACGTTCGGTGCCGAGCGCAACCAAGCGGTGATCCTCGACGCCGACGGGACCCGTGACGCATTGCCCGAACTGTCCAAAGACGACCTAGCCGATAGGATTTTAGACCGGGTCGTCGCTCGTTTGCCCTGATCGTGGCGGTTCCACAGCGTCGTGGCCGTCCAGGTTCGACCAGGCCTTTAGAAGTTCGCGAGCGCCAGGTCGTACACTGCTGCGAAACCACAACCGACGCCGTACCCCTGAGGAGCACCATTGGCCCGCCGCCTGTTCACGTCAGAGTCGGTCACCGAAGGTCACCCGGACAAGATCGCCGATCAGATCAGCGACGGCATCCTCGACGCGCTCCTCACCCAGGACGCCCGCAGTCGGGTCGCCGTCGAGACGCTGATCACCACCGGCCAGGTCCACGTCGCCGGTGAGGTGACCACGAGCGCCTACGCCGACATCGCCAAGATCGTCCGCGAGACGATCCTCGGCATCGGCTACGACTCGTCGAAGAAGGGCTTCGACGGCGCCTCCTGCGGCGTGAGCGTGTCGATCGGCGCCCAGTCGCCCGACATCGCCCAGGGCGTCGACTCGGCCATCGAGGTCCGCGAGGGCTCCTCCGGCGGCGACAACCTCGACCTGCAGGGCGCCGGCGACCAGGGCATGATGTTCGGCTTCGCGTGCAGCGAGACGCCCGAGCTGATGCCGCTGCCGATCGCGCTCGCGCACCGGCTCGCCCGCCGCCTCTCCGCGGTCCGCAAGGACGGCACCATCCCCTACCTGCGGCCCGACGGCAAGACGCAGGTCACCATCGAATACGACGGCCTGCGCCCGGTCCGCCTGCACACGGTCGTCGTGTCCAGCCAGCACGCGCCCGACATCTCGCTCGAGTCGCTGCTGACCCCCGACGTGCGCGAGCACGTCATCGCCCCCGAGCTCGAGGGCCTGGGCCTGGAGACCGAGGGTTACCGCCTGCTGGTCAACCCCACCGGCCGCTTCGAGATCGGCGGCCCGATGGGCGACGCCGGCCTCACCGGCCGCAAGATCATCGTCGACACCTACGGCGGCTACGCCCGCCACGGCGGCGGCGCGTTCTCCGGCAAGGACCCGTCGAAGGTGGACCGCTCCGCGGCCTACGCCACCCGCTGGGTCGCCAAGAACGTCGTGGCCGCGGGCCTGGCCGAGCGCTGCGAGGTCCAGGTCGCCTACGCGATCGGCAAGGCGCACCCGGTCTCGCTGTTCGTGGAGACCTTCGGCACCGAGGTCGTGCCGGTCGACCGCATCGAGAAGGCCATCAACGAGGTCTTCGACCTGCGCCCGGCCGCGATCATCCGCGACCTCGACCTGCTCAAGCCGGTCTACCAGCAGACCGCGGCCTACGGTCACTTCGGCCGCGAGCTCCCCGGCTTCACGTGGGAGCAGGCGAGCCGGACCGCAGAGCTGAAGTCCGCCGCCGGCGCCTGATCAACACTTCGACGTTGGCCGATCGATCTGATACCGAGATTGATCGGCCAACGTCTATTTCCGGACCGGTTGAGGACCTATCACAGGACGGTCTCTTCCCATCTCTGGAGCCGGTGGGGAAGACCGCCGGAAAGCCGGCCGGGAAGGCCGCCGCGGAGCGCGTCGCCGGGACGGCCCGCACCGCCGGGAAGGCCCGCACGGCGAAGTCCGCGCCGCCCCGCGAGGCCGCCGCGGAGCTGCCGGTCGCCCGCATCTGCGTCGATGTCCCGCTGCCGCACCTCGACCGCCCGTTCGACTACCTGGTGCCGGCCGCCCTCGACGCCGCCGCCCGCCCCGGCGTACGGGTGAAGGTCCGCTTCGCCGGCCAGCTCGCCGACGGGTTCCTCCTCGAGCGGGTCGCGGAGTCGGGCCACGACGGCAAGCTCACCTTCCTGGACAAGGTCGTGTCGCCGGAGCCTGTGCTGCGGCCGGAGATCGCCGCCCTGGCCAGGGAGATCGCCGACCGCTACGCGGGCACCATGTCCGACGTCCTCCGCCTGGCGATCCCACCCCGCCACGCGGCCGCCGAGAAGTCCGCCGCCGGGAAGTCCTCCGCCGGGAAGCCCACCGCCGAGCGGGACGCGCCCGCCGGGGAGCCCGCCGCGGGCGAAGAGGACGAGCCGGCCGTCGAGGGAACCGCGTCCGGGGAGTCCACCGCTTCGGGAGACGTGCCTCCCGGGAGGTCCGCTGCCGGGGGTGTGGGGGCCGAGCGGAACACCGCTTCGGGACAGCCGCCTGCCCGCAGGCCCACGGCCGAGGGTCCCACCGCTGCGGGAGACGTGTCCGTCGACAGGTCCGCGGCCGGGGAGTCCGCCGCTGTGCGAGGCGCGCAGGCTGAGAGTTCCGCCGCCGCGGGAGTCGTTGCCGCCGGAGAGCCGGGCGCCGCGGCAGGTCCGGCCTCCGGGACGTCCCCGGCGGTCAAGGACGGGCGCGACGTCCCAGCGGTCACGGCTGGGAGTGACGTCCCGGCGGTCACGGGCGGGCGCGACGTCCCGGCGGTCACGGGCGGGCGTGACGTCCCGGCGGTGAGCGAGGCGGGATGGCGGCGGTACACGGCGGGCGTCGCGCTGCTGCGGGCACTCGGTGACGGGCGCAAGCCGCACGCCGTGTGGACCGCGCTGCCCGGGGAGGACTGGCCCGCCAGGCTCGCCGAAGCCGCGGCGAGCGCCCTCACCGGCGGCAGGGGCTCCCTGATCGTCGTCGCCGACGCCCGCGACCTGGACCGGCTCGACAAGGCCATGACCACCGCCCTCGGCGCCGGGACGCACGTCGCGCTGTCGGCCGCGCTCGGGCCCGCTGAGCGGTACCGGCGCTTCCTCGCCGCCTCCAGCGGCCGGGCGAAGGTGGTCATCGGCACCCGCGCCGCGTGCTTCGCGCCCGTCGACGACCTCGGTCTCGTCGCGATCTGGGACGACGGCGACGACCTGCACGCCGAGCCCAGGGCGCCGTACCCGCACGCCAGGCAGGTCCTGCTCGCGCGCGCCGAGCAGGCGGGGTGCGGCGTCATCGTCGGCGGGTTCGCGCGTACGGCGGAAGCCCAGCAGCTCATCGAGGCCCGCTGGGCGATCGAGGTGGCCGCCGACCGGGGCGTGCTGCGCCGGCACATGCCGCAGGTGGTGACCGTCGGCGAGGACGAGCAGCTGGCCCGTGACCCGGGCGCGGTCTCGGCGCGGCTGCCGACCGCCGCCTGGCGGGCCGCCCGGGAAGCGTTGCTGCGCGACGCGCCGGTGCTCATCCAGGTGCCGCGGCGCGGGTACATCCCGTCGGTCGCCTGCGCCGAGTGCTACACCGCGTCGCGCTGCCCCAACTGCTCCGGTCCGCTCGCGCTGCCGTCGGCGACCGCGCCGCCGTCGTGCCGGTGGTGCGGGAGGGTCGCCGCCGCGTACGCCTGCCCCGAGTGCGGCAGCCGGCGCCTGCGGGCGTCGGTCGTCGGCGCGCGGCGCACCGCGGAGGAGCTGGCCCGGGCGTTCCCCGACACGCCGGTGCGGACCTCGGGACGCGACGGCGTCCTGGACCGGGTCCCCGGCCAGGCGGCGATCGTCGTGTCGACCCCGGGCGCCGAGCCGGTCGCCGACGGTGGGTACGGCGCCGTGCTCCTGCTCGACAGCTGGGCCCTGCTCACCCGCGCCGACCTGCGCGGCACGGAGGAGGCGCTGCGCCGGTGGCTGACCGCGGCGGCGCTGACCCGGCGCACCGGGACGGTCGTCGTCGTGGCGGACGCGTCGCTCGCGGTGGTGCAGGCGCTCGTCCGCTTCGACCCGGGCTGGCTGGCCGCCCGTGAGCTCGCCGACCGGCGCGAGCTCGGCTTCCCGCCGGTGGTGCGGATGGCGTCGCTGACCGGTGCCCCGGCGGCGGTCGCGGACCTCCTCGCCGCCGCGAAGCTCCCGCCCGGCGCCGAGGTGCTCGGCCCGGTCCCCGCCGCCGACGGCCAGGAACGCATGCTGGTGCGCACCGGCCGGTCCGCCGGCCGGGCCCTCGCCCTCGCGCTGCGCTCCGCCGCCGGACTGCGCTCCGCCCGTAAGGCGACCGACCCGGTCCGCGTCCAGGTCGACCCCCTCGACCTGCTGTAACCCGCCGCCGGATGGCGGGAACGAGCGTCGTTACCGCAGGAGCGCGGCGAGGGCGGGTTCCAAAGGCGGGGCGCCGTCGCGGTTGTCGACCTCACGGTGGGGGACGACCGGCGGGCGGTCCGGCGGGATCGCGGCGAGGAAGTCGTCCCAGCGGTCCAGCTTCTGGCCGTCGCGGTGCGAGCCGCGGGCCACGAGCCGGGCCCGCAGCGTCGCCGGGTCGGACCGCACCCACATCAGGTGCACCGGGTCGCCGCCGAGGGCGGACACGAACCCGGCCCAGCGGCCCGCGTCGGAGATCTGCCCGGTGAACGGCGCCGACAGCACGACCGAGCAGCCCCGGGCGCGGATCTCGCGGGCGGTGGCGGCCAGGCCGGCGTACTCGTGCAGCTTGACGTTCGCGTCGTACCAGACGCCTTCGCGTTCGCCGGGGGACCGGCCGGCGGCCGCGAGGGTCGCCGAGACGAACCCGCCGTAGAGCGTGTCCTTGTCCAGCAGCGCCGGCGCCGGGTCGAGCAGCCCGATCAGCAGGTCCGCGACCGTCGACTTGCCCGCCCCGGGCGGCCCCGCGACGACCCAGACCGTCCCCGGTCCCCTCACGCGACCAGCAACTGGTTGGTGGCGAGCTCGCGGTACAGGTCGCTGGAATCGAGCAGGTCGGCGTGCCGGCCGACGGCGACCACCCGGCCCGCCTCCATGACCACGATCTGGTCCGCGTCGACCACGGTCGACAGGCGGTGCGCGACGACGATCATCGTCCGATTGTGCGCCACGGTGTCGATCGCCTGGCGCAATGCCACCTCGTTGCGCGCGTCGAGGTTGGACGTGGGCTCGTCCAGCAGCAGGATCGACGGCGCCGCGAGCAGGGTACGGGCGATCGCCAGGCGCTGCCGCTCGCCGCCGGACAGCAGCACACCGCCCTCGCCGACCTGCGCGTCCAGGCCCAGCGGGGTCCGGTCGACGACCTCGGCGAGGTTGACCGCGCCGAGGACCTCCAGCATCTGCGCGTCGGTGGCGCCGGGCGTGGTCAGCCGCAGGTTCTCCCGCAGCGTCCCGGCGAGCACCGGAGCCTCCTGCTCGACGTAGCCGAGCTGGGCGCGCAGCGCCTGGCGGGGCAGGTCCCGCACGTCGGCGCCGGCGACCCGGACGGTGCCGGACGTGGCGTCGTAGAAGCGCTCGACCAGCTGCAGGATCGTCGACTTGCCGGCCCCGGAGGGGCCCACGAGGGCGGTGCGGGTGCCGTACGCCACCTGGAACGACACCCCGTGGACGACCGGTTCGAGCGAGGCGGCATAGCCGAACGTGACGTCCTCGAACGCGACGGCGACCGGCGAGCTGCCGACCTCGGCCGTGCCCGCGTCCTCCTCGAGAGGCACGTCCAGGATGTCCTGCATGCGTTGCAGGGCACCGAGTCCGGTCTGCAGCTGGGTGTACGCGTGCAGCGCCTGACCCAGCGGCATGACCAGGAAGAACAGGTAGAGCACGAACGCCACCAGGTCGCCGACGGAGATGGTGCCGTTGGCGACGCGGGCGCCGCCGACGCCGAGCAGCAGCAGGAACGCGCCCTGGATCGCGGCGACGCTGGCCGGGCCGACGAGCGCCTGCAGCTTCGCGATCCGCACCCCGGCCTTGTACGCCTCCTCGGCGCCGGTCTCGACGGTGGCGACCTCGCGGTCCTCGGCGTTGCTGGCCCGGATCGTGCGCGCGGCGGACAGCGCCCGCTCCACGGCGCTGGTCATGTCGCCGATGCGGGCCTGCGCCTCCTGCGACGCGGGCCGGACCCGGCGGGAGAAGACCACCGCGATCGACAGCCCGAGCGCGAGCCCGCCGCCGGCGGTGAGGAACAGGACCGGGTCGAGCAGCAGCATCGCGCCGGCGGCGCCGACGACCATGACGGCGCCGGTGACGGTCTCGAACAGCCCGGACGTGACGACGGCCCGCAGCAGCGTCGTGTCGGCGCCGACCCGGGACAGCAGGTCGCCGGTGCGGCGCTGGTCGTACTCGGCGATCGGCAGCCGCAGCAGGTGCCGGGTCAGCCGCCGCCGCGCGGTGAGGACGAGCCCTTCGGCGGTGCGCTGCAGCAGGTAGTCGCGCAGGGCGTTGAGCAGCGCGACCGCGGCGAGCACGACGACGAGCAGCAGGACGGTCCGCCCGACCGCCTCGGACGCCTGCAGCTTGTCCAGCACGTCGCGGGTCAGCAGCGGCTGGGCGAGGGTGGTGACGGAGCCGAGCAGCGACAGCCCGCCGACGACGACCAGCGTCCGGCGGTGGTCACGCAGGTACGGCAGGAGCGAACGCAGCGAGACGGTGGTGGCCACCTGGCCGAGGCTAGCGCCGTTTTGCTGTGCGTCCCCTGAGGAGCACCAGTGACGGGTGTCGCAGCACCTCCGGCGTCACCCGCGGGTCCTCGGCGACGGCGACGAGGTCGGCGGGCGCGCCCTCCTCGATCCCCGGGAACCCCAGATACCGCCGGGCGTCCCAGCACCCGGCGCCGACCGCCGCGGCCGCCGGCAGTCCCGCGGCGACCAGGTGCCCGATCTCGGCGACGACGTCGCCGTGGCCGAGGGAGTCGGTGCCGGCCAGGACGGTCACGCCGGCCTCCCACGCGTCGACGGTCGCGACGCGCAGGCTCTCGACGCCACCGAGGAACCAGTCCTTGCGCGGCCCCTCCGGCTTCGTCCGGACGAGGTCGACGTGCCCGGCGAACCCGGTCCACGTCGGCGTCACCGCGCCGCCCCGCGCGGCGAGGACGCCGAGCAGGTCCGGGGTCAGGAACCAGGCGTGCTCGATCGAGTCGACCCCGGCCAGGACGGCGTTGCGGGTGCCCTCAGCGGTCTGGCAGTGCGCGGCCACCCGCCCGTTCACCGCGTGCACGGCGTCGCACAGCTCCCGCAGCACCGGCTGCGGCGTCTTCGTCCTGTCGAACTCCCAGTCGCCGTAGGTCTTGCACCAGCCGTCGTTGGCGAGCGCCTGCGCCACCCCGGCGGCCGTCAGGTCCGCGGGCACGGTCTGCAGGTCGCCGAGCGCCTCCAGGCCCTGCCACGCCAGCCAGGGCCCGGCGGTGACGAGCCTCGGCAGGTCCTCCCGCTGCCGCAGCGGCGCCGGTACGGGCTCCCGATGGCCGGGCACGCGCAGCAGCAGGGTGCCGTCGCCGGCGTACGCGAGGGCGGCCGCCTCGAACAGCGCCGGATCGAACGCCATCGTCTCGGCGTCGTGCCCGAGGTGCGCGTGCGCGTCGACCAGTCCCGGCAGGATGAACCCGCCCTCGTGCACGGTCGTGGCCCCGCCCGGCGGCCGGCTGAGCGTGAGGCGGTCGCCGACGACCCAGATGTCGCGGAGGTCACCCTCCGGGAGCACGGTGCCACGCAGGTGCAGGCTCGTCATCGCGCCACACTAGACTTGCTTGACTCGAATCAGATTTGGGGTGCCTCGTTTGACCGTCCAGTCCGTCCGCATCTTCGGCGACCCGGTGCTGCGCACACCCGCCGACAGCGTCGTGGACTTCGACCGTGAGCTGCGCAAGCTGGTCAAGGACCTGCTCGACACCATGGGCCAGCAGAACGGGACCGGCCTCGCCGCCCCGCAGATCGGTGTGGGGCTGCGCGTGTTCACCTTCGACGTCGACGACGTCATCGGGCACATGGTCAACCCGGTCCTGGAGTTCCCCGACGAGGAGGAGCAGGACGGCCCCGAGGGCTGCCTGTCCATCCCGGGCGTCTATGTGGACACCAAGCGCCGGCAGAATGTGATCGCCAAGGGCTTCAACGAGCACGGCGACCCGATCCAGATCGTCGGCACCGGGCTGATGGCGCGCTGCGCCCAGCACGAGACCGACCACCTCGACGGGGTCCTGTTCGTCGACCGGCTCGACGCCGACCGGCGCAAGCAGGCGATGAAGGAGATCCGGGCCGCCGAGTGGTACAACCCCGAGGCCCCGCCGGTCGTGAAGACCAGCCCGCACGGTCTGTTCGGCCGGTGAGGCTCGTCTTCGCGGGCACGCCCGCGGTGGCGCTGCCCGCCCTCGACGCGATCGCCGCCTCCTCCCACGAGCTGGTCGCGGTCGTCAGCCGCCCCGACGCGCCGTCCGGCCGTGGCCGGCAGCTGGTGCCGTCCCCGGTCAGCGCCTGGGCGCAGGAGCGTGGCATCCCGGTGCTCACCCCGGCCCGCCCCCGTGAGCCGGAGTTCCTGGAGCAGCTGCGCGCGCTGGAGCCCGACTGCGCGCCGGTCGTCGCCTATGGCGCGCTGGTGCCCCGGGTCGCGCTCGACATCCCCCGCTTCGGGTGGCTCAACCTGCACTTCTCGCTGCTGCCCGCGTGGCGCGGCGCGGCGCCGGTCCAGCACGCGGTGCTGCACGGCGACGACATGACCGGGGCCAGCGTGTTCCTCCTGGAGGAGGGCCTGGACACGGGTCCCGTCTTCGGCACGCTCACCGAGCCGGTCGGCGCCCGCGACACGTCCGGTGACCTGCTGGAGCGGCTCGCCGTCTCCGGTGCGCAGCTGCTGGTGCAGGTCCTGGACGGCATCGAGTCCGGTTCGCTCGGCGCGGTGCCGCAGGCGCACGAGGGCATCTCCACCGCCCCGAAGCTCAGCGTCGACGACGCGCTCGTCCGGTGGGGGGACCCGGCGTTCGCCGTCGACCGGCGGGTCAGGGCGTGCACGCCCGCGCCCGGCGCGTGGACGACGCTGCGCGGCGACCGGCTGAAGCTCGGCCCCGTCACCCCGGTGACCGCGGCCTCGGTGATCGGCGGGGGAGCGACCCTCGGCCCGGGTGTCGTCGCCGTCGAGCGCAACAGGGTCCTCGTCGGCACCGGCACGGTTCCCGTCGCCCTCGGCACCGTCACCGCACCGGGCAAGAAGGCCATGCCGGCCGACGCCTGGGCCCGCGGTGCCCGCATCGAGTCCGGCGTCGTGCTCGGCGCCCCGGCTCCGGGCGAGCCGCCGTCCGGGGCGGCGCCGTCCTCCGGAGCCACGTCTTGAGGTCGCCCCGGCGGGGGCCGGGGCCGCGCCCGGCGGGCGCTCGCGACGACCGGCTCGTCCGGCCGCCGCGCGGTGGCCGGCCCGCGATCGACCCCGCCCGCGAGGCCGCCTATGAGGCCGTCGCCGCCGTGCACCGCGACGACGCGTATGCCAACCTCGTGCTGCCGAGGCTGCTGCGCGAGACCGGGGTCACCGGCCGCGACGCCGCGTTCGCGACCGAGCTGACCTACGGGACGCTGCGCCAGACCGGCACCCTCGACGCGATCGTCGCCGCCGCCGCGGACCGGGCCGTCGAGCGCATCGACCCGCCGGTCCGCGACGCGCTGCGCATCGGCGCGTATCAGCTGCTCAACATGCGCGTCGGCGCGCACGCCGCGGTCGCCACGACCGTCGACCTGGTCCGTTCCCTGGTCCCGGGCGCGGCCGGCTTCGCCAACGCGGTCCTGCGCCGGGTCGCCGAGTCCGACCGCGACGCGTGGCTGACCCGGCTGGCGCCCACCGACCCGTTCGAGGTGGCCGCGCTCAACCACGCGCACCCGCAGTGGATCGTCCGCGCGTTCGCCGACGCGCTCGGCTCGCTCGACGAGGCGGAGCTCGCGCTGGACGCCGACAACCTCGCCCCGCCCGTGCACCTGTGCGCCCGCCCCGGCCTCATCGACCCCGCGCAGCTCGCGGCGTCGCTGCGGGGCGCGGCCGTCGGGCGGTATTCGCCGTATGCCGTGGTCCTGTCCGGCGGCGGCGACCCCGCAGGCATCCCGGCGATCCGCGACGGCCGCGCCCACGTGCAGGACGAGGGCAGCCAGCTCGTCGCCGCCGCGCTCGCCGCCGCGCCGCTGGACGGCCGGGACGAGCGGTGGCTCGACCTGTGCGCCGGCCCCGGCGGCAAGGCCGGGCTGCTCGGCGCGCTCGCCCGCGACCGCGACGCGCACGTCACCGCCGTCGAGGTCGCCCACCACCGCGCCGAGCTGGTCGCCAGGGCCACCGAGGGGCTGCCGGTGTACACGATCCACGCCGACGGCCGCGACGTGGGCAAGGACGCCGACCTGCCGGAGGGCGGCTTCGACCGGGTCCTGGTCGACGCACCCTGCACCGGTCTGGGCGCGCTGCGCCGCCGCCCCGAGGCGCGCTGGCGCCGCCAGCCGTCGGACCTGCCGCCGCTGACCCGCCTGCAGCGGGAGCTGTTGCAGGCGGCGTTCCGGGCGGTCCGGCCGGGCGGGGTCGTCGCCTACGTCACCTGCTCCCCGCACCAGGCGGAGACGGAGGTGTCGGTCACCGAGGCGGCCCGCAGGTCCCCGATCGACCTGGACCTGCTCGACGCCCGCCCGTTGCTGCCCGCGTCGCTGCCCGACCTCGGGACGGGCCCGACGGTGCAGCTCTGGCCGCACCGCCACGGCACCGACGCGATGTTCCTCGCCCTGCTCCGCCGCTCCGCGTGATCCCGGACGGTCGCGGCGGCCGGAGCTGACCCGGCCGCCGGCACCGTCCGGGACCGTGCGGCCCGGATCAGGAGGGCGGGATCAGGCGGGCGGCAGGAGCGCGGCGACCGCCTCGCGGGAGCCGCAGGACAGGCCGATGAGGCGGTCGCGCTCGGCGATCCACGCGTCGCCGAGCGCCTGCCGGGTCGCCGTGTCGAGGCGGCGGGCGTCGTTGATCAACGTCCGCTCCTCCTCGTCGAGGTGGTGGTACAGCGAGTTCGCGAGTTTGCTGACCGCCTTGTCGAAGGCCGTCGACGTCACGTCCGGCACGTCGAGGAGGGTGAGCAGCCGCCGGTGACCGTCGAGGTGCTCGTCCTCCCCGTGCTCGACGTGCCCGTCGCCGCCGGTCAGCTCGCGCAGCTTCGGATAGACCTCGGACTCCTCGGCGGTGGCGTGCGCGACCAGCAGGTCGGCGAGCTCGGTCAGGGTGCGCCGGCGGTGCTCCGCGAGGTCCGGGTGGGCGCGGTCACGCAGGACGCGGAGCAGCGTCTCGAACCGGACGTGATCGGCGACGATCACATCGACGACATCAACCATCCGTCGATTGTCCCCCATACCCGGCCGAACCCATACCGCTGCCGGAATCGGCCCGTCGCCTAGAGTGCTCGTGTGAGCAACACCGTGATCGCACCGTCCATCCTCGCCGCGGACTTCGCCCGGCTCGCCGACTCCGCCGCGACGGTGGAGGGCAGCGCCGACTGGCTGCACGTCGACGTCATGGACTACCACTTCGTGCCCAACCTGACGATCGGGCTGCCGGTGGTGCAGAGCCTGCGCAAGGCGACGACGCTGCCGTTCGACTGCCACCTGATGATCGCGGACCCGGCGCGGTGGGCGACGCAGTACGCGGAGGCGGGCGCCTACAACGTCACGTTCCACGCGGAGGCGGCCACCGACCCGGCGGCGATCGCGAAGGACCTGCGGGCCGCGGGCAGCCGCGCCGGGCTGGCGATCGACCGGGACACGCCGGTCGAGGGCTATCTGGACCTGCTGCCGCACTTCGACCTGCTGCTGATCATGACGATCAAGGCCGGGTTCGGCGGCCAGGCGTTCATCCCGGAGCTGCTGGACAAGGTCCGCACCGCCCGGCGGCACATCGACGCGGGCCATCTGGAGCTCCGCATTGAAGTTGACGGCGGAGTGGCCGACGATACGATCGCGGCCTGCGCCGAAGCGGGTGCCGACACGTTCGTCGCCGGCACCGCCGTCTTCGGCGCCGAGGACCCGGCCGCCGCGGTGCGCAGGCTCCGCGCCCTGGCGAGCGGCTGAGGAAGACCCGAGCGGCTGAGGAAGACCCGAGCGGCTGACGACGCCGGCGGCCGAGGAAGCGCAGAGGACCACGCATGGCCGAGCCCGACACCATCCTCGTCGTCGACGACGACGTCGACATTGCGCGGTTCATCGAGGTCAACCTCAAGCTCGAGGGCTATCGGGTGCTGCTGGCCCACGACGGCGCGACCGCGTTGCGCCTCGTCGAGGAGCACATGCCGGCCCTCGCCGTCGTCGACTGGATGATGCCGCAGCTCGACGGGCTCGAGCTGACCAGGCGGCTGCGCGCCGACCCGATGACGGCGCCGATCCCGGTGATCCTGCTGACCGCGCGCGGGCAGACCGCGGACAAGGTCATCGGGTTGCAGGCGGGCGCCGACGACTACCTGGTGAAGCCGTTCGACACCCTGGAGCTCGTCGCGCGGGTCCGCTCCACGCTGCGCCGCAACCAGGAGAACCGCGAGGTGTCGCCGCTGACCGGGCTGCCCGGCAACAGCCGGATCCTGCGCGAGATCACCGACCGGGCCAGGGCCGGCGCCGACTACGCCGTCTCCCACGTCGACATCGACCGGTTCAAGGCCGTCAACGACGTGTACGGGTTCGCCCGCGGCGACGAGTTCATCACCGCGCTCGCCCGGGCGCTGCACCGCGCCGTCGTCGAGGTCGGCCTGCCGCCGGCGTTCCTCGGCCACATCGGCGGCGACGACTTCCTCATCGTGTGCAGCCCCGACCAGCTCAAGCCGATGCTGTCCAAGGCGATCCTGGAGTTCCAGGCGGCGTCGGACGCCCTCTACGACCCGGCCGACGCCGAGCGCGGCTTCGTCGAGGTCGTGCAGCGCAACGGCGAGGTCCAGCAGGCCAACCTGGTGACCCTGTCCATCGGCGTCGCGATCGGCCAGACCGGCGCCACCGGGCAGCTCACCGACCCCCGCGAGGTCATCGCCGTCGCCACCGACATGAAGTCCGTGGCGAAGAAGCACAACGGCAACTACGTCGCTGTCGACCGCCGTAGTGCTGTGCATCTGTGACAAAGGTCCCTCGGTAAGGACCGGTCCGGTCGCCGCGTTCGTGTGCAAGACTCAGGTTACGTACCCACCACGCGCTGGCGGGGCTCGGTGAAATTCCGAACCGGCGGTAAGCGGCCTGTGACCTCACGGACCGCGAGCCCGCGACCCGGTCGAAGCCGTCGACCGGTGGATCTGGTGTGAGTCCAGAGCCGACGGTCACAGTCCGGATGGGAGTTCAGCGCGCGGGATCCGGCGTCCGTTTCGACGGGCGTCCCGGGGTCGGCCTGCGCATTTGCGCTTCCGCCGTCCCCGCCCGCAGCCGTCCCCATCAGCCCTCACGCGTGTGACCACACCGCGCGGAGAGGGCCATGGACGCAGACGCAGACGCCGGGCACATGCGGCGTGCCGTAGCGCTGTCGCTGCGCAGCCTGGGGGAGACCAGCCCCAACCCCAACGTCGGCTGCGTGCTCGTCGGCCCCGGCGGCGACGTCGTCGGTGAGGGCCGCACCGCACCCGCCGGAGGGCCGCACGCCGAGGTCAACGCCCTCGCGGCGGCCGGTGACCGGGCCCGGGGCGGCACCGCTTACGTCACGCTGGAGCCCTGCGACCACACGGGTCGCACCGGCCCCTGCACCCGGGCGCTCATCGCGGCCGGCGTCGCGCGGGTCGTCGTCGCCGTCAGCGACCCGAACCCGGTGGCCGCGGGCGGCGCGCAGACGCTGCGCGCCGCCGGGATCACCGTCGACGTCGGCGAGGGACACGCCGCCGCGCGGGCGGCGATGATCGGCTGGCTGACCGCCGTCGGGCGGGGCACGCCCTACGTGATCTGGAAGTTCGCCGCGACGCTCGACGGGCGCTCCGCCGCCGCCGACGGCACCAGCAAATGGATCACCTCGCCGCAGGCGCGGGCCGACGTGCACCGCATCCGGGGCGGCGTCGACGCGATCATCGCCGGCGTCGGCACCGTCATCGCGGACGATCCGCAGCTCACGGTCCGCACCGACGGCGGCCCCGCGGCGCGCCAGCCGCTGCGGGTGGTGGTGGAGGGCGGCAGTCGTACACCACCTGGCGCGAAGATCCTGGACGGCTCGGCGCCGACCTGGGTCGCCACCGCGCCCGGCGGCGGCAGGGTCGACCTTCAGGACATGCTGCGGCAGCTCTACGAGCGGGGCATCCGCACGGCGTTGCTGGAAGGGGGCCCGACCCTGGCCGGCGCGTTCCTCGCCGCGGGCCTCGTCGACCGGGTCGTCGCCTACCTCGCCCCGAAGCTGCTCGGCGCCGGACCGGCCGCCCTGGCCGGCGCGGGAATCTCCACGATCTCCGAAGCTTTGACGCTCGACGTCGTCGACGTCGCCACGATCGGGCCCGACGTGCGCCTGACGGCAACAGTGAAAGGTGCGTGACCAGTGTTCACCGGCATCATCGAAGAGCTCGGCACGGTCGTCGCGATCGACCCGCTCGGCGACTCGGCCCGGCTGTCGATCCGCGGCGCGACGGTCACCTCCGACGCCGCGCACGGCGACTCCATCAGCGTCAACGGCGTCTGTCTCACCGTCGTGGACAACGCCGACGGCGTCTTCACCGCCGACGTGATGGGCGAGTCCCTGGACCGCTCCACGCTCGGCTCGCTCACCGCCGGCTCGCCGGTCAACCTGGAGCGCGCCGCCACCATGGCCACCCGCCTCGGCGGCCACATCGTGCAGGGCCACGTCGACGGGGTCGGCACGGTCCTGTCCCGGGAGTCCGGCGACCAGTGGGAGACCGTCACGTTCTCCCTTCCCCCGCAGCTCGCGCGGTACGTCGTCGAGAAGGGGTCCATCACCGTCGACGGGATCTCGCTGACGGTCATGGCCATCACCGACGACACGTTCTCGGTCGGGCTCATCCCGACCACGCTCAAGCTCACGACGCTCGGTGCCAGAGGCGTCGGCGAAAAGGTCAACCTGGAGGTCGACATCATGGCCAAGTACGTCGAGAAGCTGCTGGGAGCCAAGTCATGAGCGCCCCGGAGCGGAGCGGAGAGGACGCTCATCAGCAAGCTCAGGTGCGCCTCGGCCTCGCGGTGCCGCCTGAGCGGAGCGAGGGCGGCGCCGCGAGTGCCCCTGTCACCGGCCTGGACCCGATCGAGCGGGCGGTCAAGGACATGGCCGCCGGCAAGGCCGTGATCGTCGTGGACGACGAGGACCGCGAGAACGAGGGCGACCTCATCTTCGCCGCCGAGTTCGCCACCCCGGAGCTCGTCGCGTTCATGGTCCGCTACACGTCGGGCTACATCTGCGTGCCGATCACCGAGGCCGAGGCCGACCGGCTCGACCTGCCGCCGATGTACCGCACGAACCAGGACCGCCGGGGCACCGCGTACACCGTGACCGTCGACGCCCGCTTCGGCGGCACCACCGGCATCTCCGCCGCCGACCGGGCCCGCACCATCCGCCTGCTCGCCGCCGAGGACACCCAGCCGACCGACCTGTCCCGTCCCGGGCACATCGTGCCGCTGCGGGCCAAGGACGGCGGGGTCCTGCGCCGCGCCGGGCACACCGAGGCCGCCGTCGACCTCGCCACGATGGCCGGGCTGCGCCCCGCCGGCGTGCTGTGCGAGATGGTCAACGACGACGGCACCATGATGCGCCTGCCCGACCTGCGCGCCTTCGCCGAGCAGCACGACCTGGCCCTGATCAGCATCGCCGACCTCATCGCCTACCGCCGGCACACCGAGAAGCAGATCGAGCGGGTCGCCGAGACCCGGCTGCCGACCGAGCACGGCGTGTTCCGGGCCGTGGGCTACACGACCGAGTTCGACGCGGGCGAGCACATCGCGCTCGTCTACGGCGACCTCGGCGACGGCGAGGACGTCCTCGTGCGGGTGCACTCCGAGTGCCTCACCGGCGACGTCTTCGCGAGCGTGCGCTGCGACTGCGGCCCGCAGCTGCAGGCGTCCATGAAGATGGTCGCCGCCGAGGGCCGCGGCGTGGTCCTCTACATGCGCGGGCACGAGGGGCGCGGCATCGGCCTGATGCACAAGCTGCAGGCCTACCAGCTGCAGGACCTCGGCCGGGACACCGTCGACGCCAACCTGGACCTCGGCCTGCCCGCCGACGCCCGCGACTACGGCACCGGCGCGCAGATCCTCGTCGACCTCGGCATCAAGACGATGCGCCTGCTGACGAACAACCCGGCGAAACGGGCGGGCCTGGAAGGGTACGGTCTTTCCGTGCTGAGCCGTGCGTCGCTGCCGACCCGGCCGCACCCGGAGAACGTGCGCTACCTGCGCACCAAGCGGGACCGCATGGGACACCTGCTGGACGAGCTCGACGAGGTCGCGGAAGGACTTGCGTAATGTCTGGTATTGGGGCACCCGTGCTGCAGCGGGTCGACGGCACCGGGCTGACGCTCGGCATCGTGGCCACCCGGTGGCACGCCGAGCTCGTCGACCACATGCTCAACCGGGCGATCGAGGCCGGTGAGGCCTCCAACGTCGACCACATCACCGTCGCCCGCGTCGACGGCGCCGTCGAGCTGCCGGTCCTGGCGCAGGCGCTCGCGCACCGCTTCGACGCGGTGGTCGCGCTCGGCGTCGTGGTCCGCGGCGACACGGCCCACTTCGAATACGTGTGCCAGTCGGTGACGGACGGGCTGACCAGGGTCGCCCTGGACGAGTCGACGCCGGTCGCGCACGGCGTGCTGACGGTCGACAACCTCGACCAGGCGCGGGCACGGGCGGGGCTGCCGGGCTCGCCGGAGGACAAGGGCTACTCGGCCACCCTCGCGGCCCTGGACGCCGCGCACGCGCTCCGCCAGGTCGCCAAGTCCTGACGTGCGGCGGGTCCGGCCGCACCACGGCCGGACCCACGCGGGCACGTCAGCGCGCCGTCACACCTCGAGGACCGCGGCCAGCTCGTCGCGGAAGGCGCGCTCGGCCGGGGTGACCAGCTCGCCGCCGAAGCCGAGCACGTCGCCGGACTTCGTCGCGCTCACCACCTGGTCGGCGAGGGTGATCAGCCAGAAGCGGTAGGACTCGGCGTCCGCGTCGGTGGCCTTCGCCGCCAGGAGCTCGTGGGCGGCCTTCGCCCGCTCGATGACGTCGGCGATGCCCGCCTTGCGGTCGGGGAACTCGATGATCGGCGGCTCCAGCCCACCCACGAGGTCCTCGTCGATGTCACCCTGCCGGGCGACCACGTCGGCGGCGACCGTGCGGACCAGGTCGCTGGCGGAGTCGCGGCCGTCGGCGATGGCGGTCATGCCGGCCGTCCACTCCTCGCGGGTCCGGCGGCTGCCGTCCTGCTCGGCCTGGGACGCGGCGATCAGCACGGACTGCGGCAGGCCCACGAGGAGCCCCCACTCTTCGTCGGTGTACTTCGGCACGGTTTCCACCGGCCCACGATATCCAGGGTGGGCGGAGTTCGCCTTTCGGGTGACAGCGGTCAACCAGACAGCCACTTGGCGCGTCGTAGGTGCGTGACGGCCGACGTGGGGACCACGCCATGGGACGGTAGGGCGGTGCTAGCCGAGCCCGCCCGCGATGCCGGGCCCGCCCGCGACGTCGTGCGCGACTGGAGCGCCGACGACGCGGTGACGGCGCTGTTCTCGGCGCACTACCGGGGGCTCGTGCGGCTGGCGGTGCTGTTGTTGCACGACGAGGCGGCCGCCGAGGACGTGGTCCAGGACGCGTACGTCGGCCTGCACCGGCGTTGGTGGCGGCTGCGCGACGCGGACAAGGCCCTCGGTTACCTGCGCACCAGCGTGGTCAACGGCGCGCGGTCGGCGCTGCGGCGCCGCGGGGTCGCCGACCGTTTCGTCGCGGCGCGGCGGCCGGACGACGAGCCGACGGTGGCGAGCGCGGAGACCGGCGCGCTCGCCCTGCTGCGGCACCGGGAGGTCCTGGAGGCGGTCCGCCGGCTGCCGGCCAGGCAGCGGGAGGCGATCGTGCTGCGGTACTACGGCGAGCTGTCCGAGGCGGAGATCGCCGACGCGATGGGGGTCAGCAAGGGCTCGGTGAAGAGTCACGCCTCCCGGGGCATGGCCGCCCTGCGGGAGAGCCTGGAGCAGGCGCCATGAGGATGTCACCGGAGGACCGGCTGCGGGCCGCGCTGCGCGCGCAGGTCGACACCGTCGAGGTCGCGCCGGACGCGCTGCCCCGGATCAGGGGCCGCGTCGAGGAGCGGCGGCGCGGCGGCTGGGCGGTCCTGGCCGCGGCGGCCGCGGTCGCGGCGGTCATCGCGCTCGCCGTCGCCGTGTTCGTCCCCGACCGGATGCCGCCGTCGGGCACCCTGCAGGACCGCCGGCCGGCCGCGCCGGCGACGACCGGCCTCGCCCAGCCCACGCCGCCGCCGAGCGTGCCCGCCTCGACCGGTGGTCCCGTGACGGTGCAGCTGCCGGTGTACTACGCCCGCAACGACCGCCTGGTCAGGGAGTTCCACGACCTGCCGCTCACGGCCGACGACGACACGCACCGGATCGCGGCCGCGATCGGGGAGGCGCTGCGGCACGGCTCCGCCGCGGACCCCGACTACCTGACGTTGTGGCCGGACTCCGTGACGGTGCGCGGGGTCACCGTCGACGGGAAGATCGTCACCGTCGACCTCGCCGACGTCGGCCCCGGCCCGCGGTCGGGCACCCCGGCGCTCGCGGTGCAGCAGCTGGTGTCGACGGTCGCCGCGGCGGCCACGTACACGTCGGTGAAGCGGATCGACGGCGTGCGGATCACGGTCGACGGCGCGGCCGTGCCGAAGCTGTGGGGCGCGGTCGACACCAGCAGGCCCGTCAGGCAGCTGCCGCCGTCGGAGATCTACGCGCCGGTGTGGGTGATCGACCCGCAGCAGGGGCAGCGGGTCGGCCGGACGTTCACCGTGCACCTGGCCGGGATCGTTTTCGAGGGCACCGTCAACCTGCGGGTCCGCGCGTCCGGCGGCAACGCCGTGGTCGAGCAGGTCGTGCAGCTGTCGGTGGGGGCGCCCGCGGTCGGCGAGGCGCGGGTGCCGCTGACGCTCGCCCCCGGCCGGTACGTCATCGAGGCGTACTACGTGTCGGCGGCCGACGGCAGCGTCCAGGGCGTCGACGACCACGACTTCACCGTCGGCTGAACCGGGGTGAGCGACGACACGCCTGTCGTGATCTCGATTCCCCTTTCGCGGCCGGGCCTGCGAGAATTCGTGCCCGTGAAGACCTTTGACGAGCTGTTCGCCGAGCTGACCGCCAAGGCCGCCGCGGGCACCCCTGGCTCCGGCACCGTTGCCGCGCTGGAGAAGGGCGTCCACTTCATCGGCAAGAAGGTCGTCGAGGAGGCCGCCGAGAGCTGGATGGCCGCCGAGCACGAGGGCGCCGAGCGCACCGCCGAGGAGCTGTCGCAGCTGCTCTACCAGGTGCAGTGCCTGATGCTGGCGACAGGGCTGTCGCTGGAGGACGTCTACCGACATCTGTAGGCCGGTAGCCGCGTCCGTCCCGACCCCCTGTCTTCGAAAGGCCCTTCCATGCTCAGGATCGCCGTGCCCAACAAGGGGACCCTGTCCGGTCCCGCCGCCCAGATGCTCCAGGAGGCCGGCTACCGCCAGCGCTCCGACCCCAAGGACCTGCTCTGCCGCGACGAGGCCAACGACGTCGAGTTCTTCTACCTGCGTCCCCGTGACATCGCCACCTACGTCGGCTCCGGCGACCTCGACCTCGGCATCACCGGCCGGGACCTGCTCATCGACGCCGACAGCGGCGCCGAGGAGCTGCTCGACCTCGGCTTCGGGAAGGCGACGTTCCGCTTCGCCGGGGTGCCCGGCTCGATCACCGGCGACAAGCCGTCGGACCTGGCCGGGCTGCGGGTCGCGACCGCCTACCCGGGGGTGATGGAGCGCTACTTCTCCGGGCACGGCGTCACCGCCGAGGTCATCCGGCTCGACGGCGCCGTGGAGAACGCGATCCGCCTGGGCGTCGCCGACGTCATCGCCGACGTGGTGGAGACCGGAGCGACGCTGCGTCAGGCGGGCCTGGCGACCTTCGGCGAGCCGATCCTCAAGTCGTCGTCGGTGCTGGTGCGCCGCAGCGGGACCGGTGACCTGCCGGCCGCGGCCGCCCAGCTGCTGCGCCGCCTCCAGGGTGTCCTCGTGGCCCGCCGCTACGTGATGCTCGCCTACGACGTGCGGGCCGACGCGCTCGACGCGGCGGTCGCGCTGACCCCGGGCATCGAGTCGCCGACCGTGTCGCCGCTGCACCGGGAGGGCTGGGTCGCCGTGCAGGCCATGGTCCAGCGTGACGAGGTGCACCGGATCATGGACGAGCTGTACGACGTCGGCGCCCGCGCCATCCTGGTGACCGGCATCCACGCGTGCCGCCTGTAGTCTCGTCGGTGTGAGCAGCACCGTTCTCGCCCGTCCGCGGCGCGCCAGGATCATCGCCTTCGTCCTCGCCGCCGTGGTCGTGGTGGTCTTCACGCTCATCGCGATGGGGCTGCACGGCAAGACCGGCGACGGCCCGGGCTATTTCCAGCGCGGTGACCAGGCCGCCATGATCGGGCTGGGGATCTGCGCCGCGCTCGCCATCCTGCTGATGGCCCGCCCCCGGGTGGAGGCCGACGAGACCGGCGTCCGGGTGCAGAACATCATCGGCTCCTACGACCTGCCGTGGGACGTGGTGCGGGCGGTCACGTTCGGCCGCGGCGCCCCGTGGCTCACCTTGGACCTGCACGACGACGAGCGGGTCGCGGTGATGGCGGTGCAGATGGCCGACAAGGAGCACGCCGTCAAGGCCGCCCGGCAGCTGCGGGCCCTGCACACGGCGTCGCTGTCCGGCAGCGTGGTAGAGTAGCCGGAGTCGACCGCACGTCACGTTCCCTCGGGAGCGTTTCGTGTTCGAAGCGGAGGTAAAACTCCCACCCGTGCAGCTCTGGGCAGCCGGGTCCCGGTCTGACCGCAGGACCTCAGCATGAGGTCGGTGCGGTCGAGTGGGCCCTCGCATGCGCGCTGCGCATCCGGGGGCTTTTCCGCTTCGGTCGGCACACCAGACAAGCACCGATCGAGGAGGCCACATCAGCGTCGAGCCACGCGTCAACGAGCAGATCCGGGCACGTGAGGTCCGGCTGGTCGGCCCGGAGGGTGAGCAGGTGGGCATCGTCCCGCTCGAGCGCGCACTCCAGCTGGCCGCCGACGTGGACCTGGACCTGGTCGAAGTTGCGCCCATGGCACGCCCGCCCGTCTGCAAGCTCATGGACTTCGGCAAGTTCAAGTACGAGAGCGCGCTCAAGGCAAGGGAAGCCCGGCGTAACCAGCAGCAGACCGTCATCAAGGAGATGAAGCTCCGCCCGAAGATCGACCCGCACGACTACGAGACCAAAAAGGGTCACGTCATGCGGTTCCTGAAGCAGGGCGACAAGGTCAAGGTAACGATCATGTTCCGAGGCCGCGAGCAGAGCCGCCCGGAGCTGGGGTTCCGGCTGCTGCGCAAGCTCTCGGAGGAAATCTCGGAGCTGGGCTTCGTCGAGGCATCCGCGAAGCAGGACGGTCGAAACATGATCATGGTCCTTGCGCCGCATCGCAATGTGAAGGCCGCGGCGGTCGCGACCCGTGAGGGCCGCACCGAGGACGGTCCCGCGCCGGAGGGCGAAGCAGCCGTCCTGCCCGAGGTCGTCACCGCCGACCAGGGATAGCAGCACCAACCGGGCCGTCAACCGGCCCGGTGGCACCACTGATCCACCGACAACGACCGCGTCGTGCGGGCGGGACCCGCACAGCGGTCGTCCCGGCCTGTGCGCCGGTGCGCCACGGCACCCTCCCGTCCTGGACGGGGAGGGTGCCGGCTCTGGCGCGCCGCACATGGAAGGGCAACATCAGCCATGCCGAAGTTCAAACCGCACTCCGGGATGAAGAAGCGCGTCAAGGTCACCGGTCGCGGCAAGTTCCTCGCCGAGCCGGCCGGCAAGCGGCACCTGCTCGAGGTCAAGTCCAGCAAGCGGACCCGCCGGCTCAGCGGCTCTGTCGAGCTCGCGAAGACCGAGACCACTCGCGTCAAGAAGATGCTCGGCCTGTAACACGCGGCCGCAACGCCCCCCTTTCCTGGACTTTTCCGACCGGCCCGCACGTCCCGGGCCGGTCTCGCATGAGGAGTAACAACCGTGGCACGCGTGAAGCGGGCAGTGAATGCCCAGAAGAAGCGTCGTACCGTCCTGGAGACGGCCAGCGGCTACCGCGGGCAGCGCTCGCGGCTGTACCGCAAGGCCAAGGAGCAGATGCTGCACTCGATGCAGTACGCCTACCGGGACCGGCGCGACCGCAAGGGTGACTTCCGCCAGCTGTGGATCACCCGTATCAACGCCGCCGCCCGCGCGAACGGTCTCACCTACAACCGCCTGATCCAGGGTCTTCGCCTGGCGGGCGTCGAGGTGGACCGCAAGATCCTCGCCGAGCTGGCCGTCAACGACGCGAAGGCGTTCAGCGGCCTGGTCGCGGTGGCGAAGACGGCCGTTGCCGCAGCCTGACGTGATTCGGCAACCCGGGGCGGTCTTCACCACGCGGACCCCCCGGGTTGTTGCTGCCCGGCGCCTGCAGCGCCGCCGCGACCGGGACGAGACCGGCCGCTTCCTCGCCGAGGGGCCTCAGGCGGTCCGCGAGGCCCTGGCCGCCGGCGTCGCCGTCGAGGTGTTCTGCACCACCGACGCGCTCACCCGCCACGCCACGCTCCTGGAGCGGGCGGACCGGGTCAGCGTCGTGGACGACGAGGCCCTGGCCGCGCTCACCGAGACCGTGCAGCCGCAGGGCGTCGTCGCGGTCTGCGCCCAGCGGGACGTGCCCCTCGCCGACGCGCTCGCGAAAGGCCCGCGGCTGGTCGCCGTCTGCGCCGACATCCGCGACCCCGGCAACGCGGGCACCGTCCTGCGCACCGCCGACGCGGCCGGCGCGAGGGTGGTCGTCTTCGCGGGGGACAGCGTCGACCCGTACAACGGCAAGGCGGTCCGGTCGAGCGCGGGCAGCCTCTTCCACGTCGACGTCGTCCGGGCCCGCTCGACCGAAACGGCGATCACCGCGCTGCGTGCGGCCGGCCTGCGGATCCTTGCCGCCGACGGCTACGGCGAGTCGGACCTCTTCGAGCTGTCCGACCTGGGGCGTCCGACCGCGTGGCTGTTCGGATCCGAGGCGCACGGCCTGTCGCAGCAGCTCAAGGACGCGGCGGACGCCCGCGTCAGGGTGCCCATCCTCGGCGGCGCGGAGAGCCTGAACCTGGCTGCGGCCGCGGCCGTGTGCTTGTACAGTTCAGCGAAAGCGTTGAAGGAGTCGATGTGAGCACGCGCCTGTTTATCTGGCCCGCCGGTGACGGTGGGCGGACAGGACGCGTCACCTCCTGACACCTTCCCACGGCCGGCGGGCGCCCCCTCCTACACTGTCCGAGGCCAAATCTCCCGTGGGAAGAGTCCGATGACCTACCGCAACGATCCGTATGACCCGAAGCAGGCGATGCTGCTCGCCCAGGACGCCCTGGACGACGCCGTCACGGGCGCCGACAAGGCGTTCGCGGGCGCGAGCGACCTCGACGCCCTCGCCGCGCTCAAGTCCCAGCACCTCGGCGACCGTGCCCCGATCTCCCTCGCCCGTCGCGAGATCGGCTCGCTGCCCCCGGCCGCGAAGGCCGACGCGGGCAAGCGCGTCAACGAGGCCCGCGTCGCGGTGCAGGCGGCGTTCGACGCCCGGCTCGCCGTCCTGACCGCCGAGCGCGAGGAGCGCGTCCTGGTCGAGGAGACGGTCGACGTGACCCTCCCGACCGGCCGCCGCCCGCGCGGCGCCCAGCACCCGCTGACCAAGATCATGGAGCGGGTCGGCGACCTGTTCGTCGGCATGGGCTACGAGGTCGCCGAGGGCCCCGAGGCCGAGTGGGAGTGGTACAACTTCGACGCCCTCAACATGCACCCGGACCACCCGGCGCGCTCGATGATGGACACGTTCTTCATCGCCGCCGGGGGCAGCGAGAAGGACACCGACTCGCGGATCGTGCTGCGGACGCACACGTCGCCGGTGCAGGCGCGGACGATGACGACCAGGAAGCCGCCGATCTACATCGTCTGCCCCGGCCGGGTCTACCGCACCGACGAGCTCGACGCGACCCACACCCCGGTGTTCCACCAGGTCGAGGGCCTCGTCATCGACAAGGGCATCACGATGGCGCACCTCAAGGGCACCCTCGACCACTTCGTGCAGGGCCTGTTCGGCCCCGGCACGGAGACCCGGCTCCGGCCGTCCTACTTCCCGTTCGTCGAGCCGGGCGCCGAGATCGACATGTGGTTCCCGCACCACCGCGACGGCGCCCGCTGGGTCGAATGGGGCGGCTGCGGCATGGTCAACCCGCGGGTGCTGCGCGCCTGCGGCATCGACCCCGACGAGTATTCCGGGTTCGCGTTCGGCATGGGCATCGAGCGGGCGCTGATGTTCCGCAACGCGGCCGGCGACATGCGGGACATGGTTGAGGGCGACGTGCGCTACGCGCGGGCGTTCGGATGGGAGGCCTGAGATGCGCGTACCTCTGTCGTGGCTGCGTGAGCACGTCGACCTGCCGCAGGACCTGACCGCCGACGGCCTGGAGAAGGCCCTCGTCAAGGTCGGCCTCGAGGTCGAGGAGATGACCGACGCCGGCGCGTCGGTGCAGGGTCCCCTGGTCGTCGGCCGGGTCGAGTCGATCGAGGAGCTGCAGGGGCTGAAGAAGCCCATCCGCTACTGCCTCGTCGACGTCGGCAACGCCGAGCCGCAGGGCATCATCTGCGGCGCCCGCAACTTCGCCGAGGGCGACCTCGTCGTCGTCGCGCTGCCCGGCGCGGTCCTGCCCGGCGGCTTCGCGATCGCCGCCCGCAAGACCTACGGGCACATCTCCAACGGCATGATCTGCTCCGCCCGGGAGCTCGGCGTCTCCGACGAGCACGAGGGCATCATCGTGCTGCCCCCGGACACCGCCGCCCCCGGCGCGGAGGCGCGGCCGATCGTCGGCCTGGACGACATCGTCGTCGAGGTCAACGTCACCCCCGACCGGGGCTACTGCTTCTCGGTGCGGGGGCTGGCCCGGGAGCTGTCGCACTCGCTCGGCGGCGCCTACCGCGACCCGGTCGCGGCGGTCGTGCCGATCGAGGCCGACGGCACCGACGCCTACCCGATCGTCGTGCGCGACAGCGTCGCCTGCGACCGCTTCACCGCCGTCGCCGTCCGCGGCGTCGACCCGGCCGCCGCGACCCCGCAGTGGATGAAGGCCCGGCTCGCCGTCGCCGGCATCCGCTCCATCTCGCTGCCCGTCGACATCACCAACTACCTGATGATCGAGACCGGCCAGCCGATGCACGCGTGGGACCTGGAGCGGCTCACCGGCGCCCTCGTCGTGCGCCGCGCCGCGGCGGGGGAGACGCTGACCACCCTCGACGGCGTCAAGCGGGCGCTCGACCCGCAGGACATCGTCATCGCCGACGACTCCGGCGTCGTGTCGCTCGCCGCCGTCATGGGCGGCAGCACCACCGAGGTGTCGGCGAGCACCGTCGACGTGCTCCTCGAGGCCGCGCACTGGGACCCGCTGTCGGTCGCCCGCACGATCCGCCGGCACAAGCTGCCCAGCGAGGCCGGCAAGCGCTACGAGCGCGGCGTCGACCCGCAGATCACCGCCGCCGCGTGCGCGCGGGCCGCGGCGCTGCTCGCCGAGCACGGCGGCGGCACCGTCGACCCCCGGGTCACCGACGTCTACGCGGTCGCGCCGCCGGCGCCGGTCACCATGGCGATCACCCGCCCGTCGGAGCTCGCCGGCATCGACTACACCCCGGAGCGGGTCGTCGAGGTGCTGACCATGATCGGCGCCGCCGTCGAGGTCGAGGACGGCCGGGCGGTCGTCACCCCGCCGAGCTGGCGGCTGGACCTCGTCGACCCGGCCGACCTCGTCGAGGAGGTCCTGCGCCTCGACGGGTACGACCGGATCCCCAGCGTCCTGCCGATCGCGCCGCCGGGCGCGGGCCTGTCGGTCACCCAGCGCCGCCGCCGGACCGTCGGCCGGGCCCTCGCCGACGCGGGGTTCATCGAGTCGCTGTGCTACCCGTTCGTCGGCGAGGCGACCCTCGACGCGCTGCGGATCCCGGCCGGCGACCCGCGCCGCGACATGGTGCTCCTGCGCAACCCCCTGTCGGACGAGGAGCCGGGGATGCGCACCACGCTGCTGCCGCCGCTGCTCGGCGCGCTGCGCCGCAACCTCGGCCGCGGCCTGCGCGACGTCGCCCTGTTCGAGCTCGGCACCGTCTTCCTGCCCGACGGGCCGGTCAAGGTCGCGCCGGCCGCCGGCGTCGACGGCCCGCCGCCCGCCGAGGACCTGCGGGCCGCCGAGGCGCTCCTGCCGCACCAGCCGTGGCACGTCGCCGCCGTCATCGCCGGCGACGCGGAACCCGCCGGCTGGTGGGGCGCGGGCCGCCCCGCCGACTGGGCCGACGCCGTCGAGGCCGCCCGCGTCGCCGCCGAGGCGGCCGGGGTGACGATCACCGTCCGCGCCGCGACCGGACCCGACGCGGTCGCGCCGTGGCACCCGGGGCGCTGCGCCGCGCTGCTCGTCGGCGACACCGTCGTCGGGCACGCCGGTGAGCTGCACCCCGCCGTCTGCGCCGACCTCGACCTGCCGCGCCGCACCGTGGCGATGGAGTTCGACCTCGACGCGCTGCCGCTGCCGGGCGTCGCCACCGCGCCGCGGCTGTCGGGCTTCCCGACGGCGCTGCTGGACGTGGCGTTGATCGTCGACGCCGCCACCCCCACCGGCGACGTCGAGTCCGCGCTCACCGAAGGGGCGGGCGCCCTGCTCGAATCGGTGCGGCTCTTCGACGTGTACGAGGGCACCCAGCTCGGTGAGGGCCGCAAGTCCCTGGCCTACAAGCTGACGTTCCGCGCCCCGGACCGCACGCTCACCGGCGAGGAGGCGCTCGCGGCCCGCGACGCCGCGGTCGCGGTCGCCGCCGACAGGTTCGGCGCAACCCTGCGCGGCGCGTAGCCCGGACATGACGAAGGGAGGGTGTGCCCGCGGGGCACGCCCTCCCTTCGCTGTTCACTCACCGGGTCAGCTCAACCACCTGCCGATCATCTCGGCGATGTCGAGCACCACCGCTCACCCACCAGCCGGGTGCCGCAGGACGACGAGTGGCTTCAGCGAAGGTTGCGCACCGCGTACCGGATCCATGTGGAGCGGCTCGAAGCGCCGCCTGGGTCGGCGACGGTGGGTCAGCGCGGAGGCTGACTCAACGGCCGACGGGCACCCAACCGAACGGATGGTCACAACGGTTGAGCACCGCGTCAGGGCACCGTCAGATATCGGACCGAGACGGATTTTCGCTGGCCGGAAAGGTGTGGGGAGGGACGCTTCACCCTGATCGGGTCAAGAGCGCGATGTGCGGAAGTGATACCGTCACGGCGCTGAGCCATCCTCCGTCTTGTCACGTGGCGTGAGGTCATCATGAAGGCTCGGCCCGCGCCAAGCGCCGGTTTCGATCTCGGCTCTCCTGGAGGGGCAGCGCGTGTCAGACGATAGTGCATCGGCAGGCTTCACGACCGACGTCGTGATCATCGGGGGTTGCGGCCGGGTCGGACTGCCGCTCGGCATCGCCATGGCCTCCCGCGGCCTGCAGGTCACCCTGTACGACATCAACGCGGCCGCGGTCGCCGTGGTCAACGAAGGCCGTCTGCCGTTCGACGAGGAGGGCGCGGCCGAGCCGCTCGCCACCGCCGTCAAGGACGGCAGGCTCACCGCAAGCACCGACCCGGCGAGCGTCGCGTCGGCGGAGCACCTCGTCGTGATCGTCGGCACGCCCGTCGACGAGCACCTCAACCCGAACATCGGCGCGGTCCCCGCGGCCATCGAGCGCTGCGCGGACTATCTGCGCGACGGGCAGCTCATCGTGCTGCGCAGCACCGTGCACCCGGGCGTCACCGCCCTGACCGAGAAGCTCATCGCGCGGCTCGGGGTCAAGGCCGACGTCGCGTTCTGCCCGGAGCGCATCGCCGAGGGCAAGGCGATGACGGAGCTGTTCGAGCTGCCGCAGATCGTGTCGGCCCGTAACCCCGTGGCGTTGGAGCGGGCCGAGAAGCTGTTCCGCAACCTGGCGACCGACATCGTGCGGCTGGAGCCCGAAGAGGCCGAGCTGGCGAAGCTGTTCACCAACACGTGGCGGTACATCAAGTTCGCCGCCGCCAACCAGTTCTGGATGATGTCCAACGACTTCGGTCTGGACTTCGAGCGGATCCGGCACGCCATCCGCTTCCAGTACCCGCGCGCCAACGACATGCCGGGCGCCGGTTTCGCCGCCGGGCCGTGCCTGCTCAAGGACACGATGCAGCTGGCGGCGTTCACCAACAACACGTTCGTCCTCGGCCACAGCGCCATGCTGATCAACGAGGGCCTGCCGCTCTACGTCGTGTCGAAGCTGCAGGAGCGCTTCGACCTGTCGGAGATGACGGTCGGCATCCTCGGCATGGCGTTCAAGGGCGGCAGCGACGACATCCGCGAGTCCCTGGCCTACAAGCTGCGCAAGGTCGTCATGCTGAAGGCCAAGGAAACGCTGTGCAGCGACCCGTATGTCAAGGACGACCGGTTCGTCTCCCAGGACGAGGTCCTGGCCAAGGCCGACCTGCTGATCATCGCCGCGCCGCACCCTGAGTACCGCGACCTGCAGACCGACATCCCGGTCGCGGACATGTGGGGGATCACCAACAAGGGCGTGCGCGTATGAGCCTTGTGCCGCAGGTTTCTGTGGTGATTCCCGTGTACAACGAGGGCGAGGCCATCGTGCCCTGCCTGGAGCGGATCCTGCGGGCCGTGCTGATGCCGGCCGAGGTCCTCGTCGTGCACGACATGGCGGAGGACACCACCGTGCCCTTCGCGCAGAGCGTCGCCGCCCGCGACCCTCGCGTCCGCACCGTGCTCAACACCTACGGGCGCGGCCCGGCGAACGCGATCCGCTTCGGCATCGACGTCGCCCGTGCCCCGGTCGCCGTCGTCACGATGGCCGACGGCTCCGACGACCCGCGCCAGATCGAGGACCTCGCCCGGCTCGTCGAGCGGGGCGTCGTCGTCGCGGCCGCGTCGCGGTACATGCCGGGCGGGCAGCAGGTCGGCGGTCCCCGGTTCAAGCGGGCGCTGTCCCGCGGCGCCGGTCGCACCCTGTACATGTTCGCCCGCGTCGGCACCCGCGACGCGACCAACAGCTTCAAGGCCTACTCGACGGCGTTCGTCCGGCAGGTCGGCATCGAGAGCAAGACCGGCTTCGAGATCGGCATCGAGCTCACCGCGAAGGCGGCCCGGCTGCGGCTGCCCGTCGCGGAGATCCCGACGATCTGGCTCGACCGGCAGCTCGGCGAGTCCCGGTTCGACGTCGGTCGCTTCCTGCCCAGCTACCTGAAGTGGTGGCGGTTCGCGTTCGGCCGCCGCCTCACCATGGAGCAGGTCGCGAAGCGGCCCGGGTCCTCCGCGGCCCGCGACGACGCGCAGGCGGCCCGCGCGGCGTCCTCGGCGACTTCGACCGAGGCCCGCGACCATGTTCCCAGCAACCACGAAGCAGTTCAGAGTTAAGGAGTGTCTGTGGCAAAGGTCCTGGTCACCGGTTCGGCCGGCTTCATCGGTGGATATGTCGTCGAGGAGCTGCTGTCCCGCGGCTACCAGGTGGTCGGCCTGGACAACTACTCGAAATACGGTCCGGTCACCCGTAGCTACGACTCGCACCCCGACTACCGCTTCGTCGAGGGCGACGCCCGCGACGTCGACCTGGTCACCGAGCTGCTCGACGGCTGCGACCACTTCATCGCCGGCGCCGCGATGATCGGCGGCATCTCCTACTTCCACGCCTACGCCTACGACCTGCTCGCCACCAACGAGCGGATCATGGCCTCCTCCTGCGACGCGGCGATCAAGGCGCACCGCGACGGCACCCTCAAGAAGATGACCTACCTGTCGTCGTCGATGGTGTTCGAGTCGACCACGCACTGGCCGTCGAAGGAGGGCGACGAGCGTCTCGTCCCGCCGCCGCTGTCGTCGTACGGCTTCCAGAAGCTCGCCGTCGAGTACTACGCGAAGGCCGCCTGGGACCAGTACAAGCTGCCCTACACGATCGTGCGCCCGTTCAACTGCGTCGGCGTCGGCGAGGGCCGCGCGCTCGGCGAGGTCGAGGTGCTGTCCGGCAACGTGAAGCTCGCCATGTCGCACGTCGTGCCCGACCTGGTGCAGAAGATCGTCAAGGGCCAGGACCCGCTGCACATCCTCGGCGCCGGCGACCAGGTCCGCCACTACACCTACGGCGGTGACCTGGCCAAGGGCATCATCGCCGCGATGGAGCACGAGGACGCCGTCAACCAGGACTTCAACATCTCCACCGCCGAGTCCACGACGGTGCTGGAGCTCGCCGAGGTCATCTGGCGCAAGATCAAGGGCAACGACGTGCCGTTCAGCGTCGTGTCCGACGACCCGTACGAGTACGACGTGCAGAAGCGCGTCCCGGACGTGTCGAAGGCCAAGGAGATCCTCGGCTACTCGGCCGACACCTCGCTGGACGAGATGCTCGACGAGGTCATCCCGTGGGTGACCCAGGCCGTCGCCGACGGCAAGCTCTGAGCCTGAGAAAAGCCGGGCGCCTCGCACTGCGGTGCGGGGCGCCCGTTCGTTTGACCGGGTGTGACCACGCTGCGCTGGGCCGTGCTGGGGTTCGCCGTCGCCGGCCTGCTCCGGGGCGGCCTCAACAGCGTCTGGGCCGAGGACGGGCAGGAGTTCCTCACCGACGCGCTCAACCTGCCCTGGTACGAAACCTTCGCGACGCCCTTCAACGGCTACTTCCACACCGTGGCCCGCACGTGCTTCGCGGTCATCGCCCTCTTCCCGGTGTCGTGGGCGGCCGCGCTGAACGCCTCCGTCGCCGCCGTGCTCACCGCGCTGCTCGCCGGTGCGGTGACCGCCGCCGCCCGGGACCGCCTCGGCACCCCGGCCGCGCTGGTCATCGGCGCCACCGCCGCGGTGCCCATGGGCTACGTGCCCAACACCCTCGCGCAGCTGCAGTTCCCGCTGGTCTACGCCGGGCTCTGGATGCTGCTGTGGACCCCGCCGCGGCCGCCCGCCCGGGTCGCCGCCGTCGCCGTGCCGGCCCTCGCCGTGCTCAACTCGATCCTCGGCCTGCTGCTCGTGCCGGTCGCGCTGCTGCGGCTCGCCCGGCACCGCGACCGCGACGCGCTGCTGCGGGTCCTGGTGCTCCTGCCCGGTGCGGTGTTGCAGCTGGTACCGCTGCTGCTCGGCGGCTCGCGGCGGGACGTGGGGGAGCGGCCGGTGCTGGACCCGGTCCCCGTCGCCCACATGTACCTGCGCTGGGGGGTGCCGCGCTCGTTCCTCGGCGAGGCGTGGCTCACCCCGCCGGACCGCCTCCTGACGCTGCTGGGCCTGGCCGTCCCCGCCGCGGTCGTCGCCGTCGCGCTGCTGCGCCTCACCCGGCCGCGGTGGCGGCTCGCGGCGCTGCTCGCCGGGTTCGCGGCCGGCGCGGGTGCCTTCCAGCTCGCCGTGCACGGATTCCCGGAGGGCCGGTACCTGGTATTGATCAGCTTGCCCAACATCGCCGCGGCGGTCGCGCTGGCGCTGCCCGGCGACGGCCTCCCCGGGACGGTCCCGTTTGTCGCGTTGGCGACACTTGTGGCCGCGGTGGGTATCGCCAATCTGCGACCGGGCGGTTACACCGACGGTCTCCCGCGCTGGGACACCACCGTCGCCGCCGCGCGCGCCCAATGCCAAGCGGAGCCCCGTTTGCGGCGGGTGACGGTCCACACCGCACAGTGGCCGGTGCTCGGCTGGGAGGCCGTCCTGCCCTGTGACCGGCTCCGCTGACAGTGTTCAACATCGCGACGTCCGGACGACCGCCGCCGTTGGGCAGACATTGCGGCGCGGTGGCGTTCGGGAGAGACTCGGCGTCGTGGTGGAACAGTGGTGGTGAGCACCTGGCCGGCCGCGCCGTTCGGCCGCGCTGATCTCCTGTCTCACGCCCGCGAGCGGCTCACGGGCGGCGGCGGCGTGTTGCTCTACGGCCCCGCCGGCATCGGGAAATCCACCATCCTCGACGCCATCGCCGGCGGCGAGACCGACGCGCTCGTGCTGCGCGCGGCCGCCGCCGAGGCCGAGGCCGACCTGCCGTATCTCGCGCTCGTCGACCTCTTCGACGGCGCCCCCGACGCCGCCGAGCACCTCCCGCCGCACCTGCGCGCGGCGCTGGACGGCGCCCTGCTGCGCAGCGCGCTGCCCGCGACCCCGCACGACCAGCTCGCGGTGCGCCTCGCCGTCCTCGAGCTGCTGCGCGCCCTCGCCGCCGAGCGCACCGTCCTGCTCGTCCTCGACGACGTGCAGTGGATCGACGAGCCCAGCGCCGAGGTCCTCCGGTTCGTCGCCCGCCGGCTCGGCGAGGCGCCGGTGCGCATCCTCGCCGCAGAGCGCGTCCCCGACGGCGACCGCGCCACCCGGCTCGACCTGTGCCCGCCACCCGGCATCACGCTGCAGGTCCCGCCCCTGCCCGAGAGCGACGTCGCCGACCTGCTCCGGGCCAGGTTCGGCGCCGAGGCCGGCCGCGCCCACCTGCACCGCATCTACGAGGCCAGCGCCGGCAACCCGCTGTATGCCGTCGAGCTCGGCCGGGCGCTCGGCGTCGCGCCCGTCCCGACCACCGACCCGCTGCCCGTGCCCGACCGGCTCCGTGAGCTGCTCGCCGCCCGGCTCGCCCTGCTCCCCGCGCCCGACTGGCCGGCGCTGCTGGTCATCGCCGCCGCCGCCCGCCCGAGCCTCGCCCTGCTGCACCGCTGCGGGCTCGCCGAGCACCACCTCGACGCCTCGCTGGCCTCGTCGGTGCTGGACGTCGACGCCGAGGGCGCGATCCGCTTCAGCCATCCGCTGCTGCGGGAGATGGTCTACGCCGACGCGACCGCCGCCGCCCGCCGGGAGGCCCACGAGCGGCTCGCCGACACCGTCTCCGACCCCGTCGACCGGGCCAGGCACCTCGCCGCCGCCCGGCCCGAGCCGGACGAGGCCCTCGCCGAGTGCCTCGCCGACGCGGCGTCCGCGGCCCGGCTGCGCGGCGCGCCGGCCGTCGCCGCCGACCTCGCCGCGCTCGCCGCCGACCGGACCCCGCGCGACACCCCCGGCGTCGGCGCGGTCAGGAGGCTCAGCGCCGCCCAGTATGCGTATGCGGCGGGATCGCCCGCCGACGCCCGGCGGCACGCGACCGCCGCGCTGCGCGACGCCGCCGACCGGCGCACCCGCATCGGCGCCCGGCTGCTGCTCGTCGAGATGTCCGGCGAGGACCACTCCAACTCGGGGCCGCTGCTGGACGCCGCGTTCGTCGAGGCGGTCGACACCCCCGACCTGCTCGCCCACGTCCGGCTGTACAAGGGCGTCAAGGCCTACTACGACGGCGACGGCGAGGGCGCGCTCGCCGAGCTCAAGCGCGCCGAGGAGGCCGCCGAGCTGTGCGGGGACATGGAGCGCCTCGTCGAGGTGCTCAGCTGGAAGGGCAACATCCTGCTCGGCACGCAGGGCGACGAATACCTCGAGCGGGCCGGCAAGCTCGCCCGCGGCCTCTCCCTGACCCCGGCCACCGTCGCCGCCCGGCAGGTCGCCGCGATGAGCCGCCTCTTCAAGGGCGAGACCGGTGAGGCCGTGCGGCGCATCGAGGCCCTGCGGATCGCCGTCGAGCGCGCCGGCACCGTCCGTGACCTCGCCTCCGTCCTGGTCTCCGTCGCCGGCATCTACTGGCGGGCCGGTCGCTGCGCCGACGCTGTCGCCGCCGGCCGCGAGTGCGTGCGCCTCTACGTCGACGTCGAGACCACCCCGGGCCCCGGCTACCTCGTCGCCGCCCTCGCCGAGAGCGGCGGCGGCACCGCCACCGCCGCGGCCGGCTACGCCGAGCGCGGGCTCGCCGCCTGCCTCGCCGCCGGTGACGAGGACTGGATCAAACTCGCGTACGCGTCGTCGGGCCTGGTGCACATGCTGCGCGGCGACCCGGTCGCGGCGGCCGACGCGATGCGCGAGGCGTATGCCCTCGACCAGCGGCTCGGCCGTCTCGACCCGGGCATCCTGCCGTGGCACGCCGACTTCATCGAGGCGCTCGTCGGCGCCGGCGCCCGCGCGGAGGCCGCCGAGGTCCTCGACGAGGTGCACAAGCACGCCAGGCACCTCGACCGCACCATCGTCTTCCTCGGCCTGGCCCGGGCCCGCGCCGTGCTCACCGCCGCGACCGGCGAGGCCCGCGAGGGCGCCGAGGCGCTGCACCGGGCGATCGAGGAGTGGCAGGAGCACCCGTATCCGCTCGAGGTCGCCCGGGCGTATTACACGCTCGGCGGCCTGGAGCGGCGCGCCCACCGCCGCGGCGCGGCCCGGGCGGCCCTGTCGGAGGCCGTGCGCCGCTACGCCGCCGCCGAGGCGCACCCGTGGCGCGAGGTCGCCGCCGCCGACCTGGCCCGCCTCGACGGCGGCCGCGGCGCCGGCCTGTCGGAGACCGAGCGGCGCATCGTCGAGCTGGTCCGGGCCGGCGCGACCAACCGGGAGATCGCCCGCGCGCTGTTCCTGTCGATCAAGGCGGTCGAGGCGAACCTGACCCGCCTGTACCGGCGCCTCAACGTCCGCAACCGGGCCCAGCTGGCGAGGGTCCTGGACCCCGAGTAGCGCCCGGGACGCCGCCGGGTGATCGGCGCCGCAATGCGCTTGAAACACCCGGATGCATAGAGATACAGTTGACCGCATGGGAATACGAGTCGCTGTCGCCGGGGCGTCCGGGTACGCGGGTGGGGAGCTGCTCAGGCTGATCGCCGGGCATCCACACCTCGACCTGGCCGCCGCCACGGGCTTCGCGCAGGCCGGGTCGAAGATCGGCGACGTGCACCCGCACGTGCGGTCGCTGCGTGACGTGGTCCTGGCGCGCACCGAGCCGGAGGTCCTGGCGGACGCCGACCTGGTGTTCCTGGCCCTGCCGCACGGGGAGTCCGCGGCGCTCGCCGCGCGGCTGCCCGAGTCGGTGAAGGTCGTCGACATCGGCGCCGACTTCCGCCTCAAGGCGGCCCAGGACTGGACGCGGTACTACCCCGGCGAGCACGCCGGCACGTGGACCTACGGGCTGCCGGAGCTGCCCGGGCAGCGGGAGCGGATCGCGGCGTCGGACCGGGTCGCCAACACCGGCTGCTATGCGGTGACGGTGATCCTGGCCCTCGCGCCGCTGATCGCCGCCGGCGTCGCGGACCCCGAGGACGTCGTGGTCGTCGCGGCCTCCGGCACGTCCGGCGCGGGTCGCTCCGCCAAGGTGCACCTGCTGGCGTCGGAGGTGATGGGGTCGCTGTCGCCGTACAAGGTGGGCGCGCACCAGCACGTCCCGGAGATCAAGCAGGCGACCGGCGCGGCGACGCTGTCGATGACGCCGGTCCTCGCGCCGATGCCGCGGGGCATCCTCGCCACCGTGACGGCCAGGCCGCTGACGGGCCGCGACCCGCGCGAGGTCCTCGCCGAGGCCTACGACGGGGAGCAGTTCGTGCAGGTCCTGCCGGAAGGGCGGTGGCCGCACACCGCGTCGACGTTCGGCGGCAACGCCGCGCACCTGCAGGCGACCGTCGACGTGGACAGCGGCCGGATCATCGTCGTGTCGGCGATCGACAACCTCGTCAAGGGTGCCGCCGGCCAGGCCGTGCAGAATGCCAACCTGATGCTCGGGCTGCCCGAGGGCGCCGGGCTCACCGCCGACGGGATCGCGCCATGACCGTCACCGCGCCGAAGGGCTTCCGGGCCGCCGGGGTCCCCGCCGGCATCAAGGCCACCGCCGGAGCGCTCGACGTGGCGCTGGTCGTCAACGACGGTCCGGACTGGACCGCCGCGGCCGTCTTCACCGGCAACAGGATCAAGGCGGCACCTGTCCTGTGGAGCCAGCAGGTGCTCCGGGCCGGCATCGTGCGCGCCGTCATCCTCAACTCCGGCGGCGCCAACGCGTGCACCGGACCGGCCGGCTTCCAGGACACCCACGCCACCGCCGAGCACACCGCGGCCGTGCTGTCCGGGCGGGCGTCGCGCTTCCCGGTCGGCGCCGGCGACGTCGCGGTCTGCTCCACCGGCCTCATCGGCGAGCGGCTGCCGCTGAAGAAGCTGCTGTCCGGCGTCGACGCTGCCGCCCGCGGCCTCGCCCGCGACGGCGGCGCGGACGCCGCGCAGGCCATCATGACGACCGACACCGTGCCGAAGACCGCTGTCCACAGTGGACAGGGGTTCACCGTCGGCGGGATGGCGAAGGGCGCCGGCATGCTGGCGCCGGGGCTCGCCACGATGCTGGTGGTGCTGACCACCGACGCCGTCGCCGACGCGGACGTGCTCGACGCCGCGCTCAAGCAGGCGACCCGGGTCACGTTCGACCGGATCGACTCCGACGGCTGCATGTCGACCAACGACACGGTGCTGCTCATGGCCAGCGGCGCCGCCGGGATCCAGCCGACGCCCGAGGAGCTGGCCGAGGCGGTCACCGCCGTCTGCGCGAGCCTCGCCGAGCAGCTCATCGCCGACGCCGAGGGCGCGACGAAGGAGATCGCGATCGAGGTCACCGGCGCGGCGGACGAGGACGACGCGGTCGAGGTCGGCCGGTCGATCGCCCGCAACAACCTGGTGAAGACCGCGTTCTTCGGCAACGACCCCAACTGGGGCCGCATCCTCGCCGCGATCGGCACCACGCGGGCCGCGTTCGAGCCCGACGAGGTCGACGTCGCCATCAACGGCGTGTGGATCTGCAAGAACGGCGCCGCCGGGGAGGACCGCTCCAAGGTCGACCTCAGCGCGCGGGCGGTCACGGTCACCGTCAACCTCCACGCGGGTGCCGCCGCCGCGACGGTACTGACCAACGACCTGTCCATGGGCTACGTGCACGAGAACTCGGCGTACTCGTCGTGAACGGGCGCAACCTCGGGATCGCCCTGGGCAAGGCGAACACGCTCATCGAGGCGCTGCCGTGGCTGGAGCGCTTCTCCGGCGCGACGATCGTCGTCAAGTACGGCGGCAACGCCATGCTCGACAACGAGCTGAAGCGCGCGTTCGCCGCGGACATGGTCTTCCTGCGGCACGTCGGCATCAAGCCGGTCGTCGTGCACGGCGGCGGCCCGCAGATCTCGGCGATGCTCGAGCGGCTCGGCATCGCCAGCGAGTTCAAGGGCGGCCTGCGCGTCACCACCCCGGAGACCGCCGACGTGGTCCGGATGGTGCTCGTCGGGCAGGTCGGCCGGGAGCTCGTCGGGCTCATCAACGAGCACGGCCCGCACGCCGTCGGCATGTCCGGCGAGGACGCGGGCCTGTTCACGGCGGTGCGCCGGCCCGCGATCGTCGACGGCGCACCGGTCGACATCGGCCAGGTCGGCGACGTCGAGCACGTCAACGTCGGCGCCGTCGCGGACCTCATCGCCGCCGGGCGGATCCCGGTCGTGTCGACGGTCGCGCCGGACGCGGACGGGGTGCTGCACAACCTCAACGCCGACACCGCCGCCGGCGCGCTGGCCATCGCGCTCGGGGCCCGCAAGCTCGTCGTCCTCACCGACGTGGAGGGCCTCTACGCCCGCTACCCGGACCCGGAGTCGCTGATCTCGCGGCTGACCGCGGACGAGCTCGCCGAGCTGCTGCCGACCCTGGAGTCGGGGATGGTGCCGAAGATGGAGGCGTGCCTGCGCGCCGTCAAGGGCGGTGTGCCCGCCGCGCACGTCGTCGACGGCCGGGTGCCGCACTCGCTGCTGCTGGAAGTGTTCACGTCGGAAGGGTTCGGGACGATGGTGGTGGGGTCATGACGCTTGTTGAGCGGTTTGAGGCGTCGGTGATGAACACGTACGGGCCGCCGTCGCTGGGGCTCGTCAGCGGCAGCGGCGCGGTCGTCGTCGACGAGGCGGGACGCTCCTATGTGGACCTGCTCGGCGGGATCGCGGTCAACCTGCTCGGTCACGCCCACCCGGCGGTCGTCGCCGCCGTGACCTCGCAGATCTCCACGCTCGGCCACGTGTCCAACCTGTACGCGTCGCCGCCGGTCGTCGCGCTCGCCGAGCGGCTGCTGGACCTCGGCGGCCGGCCGGGTGCGGTGTTCTTCGGCAACTCCGGCGCCGAGGCCAACGAGGCCGCGTTCAAGCTGTCCCGCCGCACCGGCCGCACGAAGATCATCGCCGCGCAGGCCGGGTTCCACGGCCGCACCATGGGCGCGCTCGCGCTCACCGGGCAGCCGGCGAAGCAGGACCCGTTCCGGCCGCTGCCCGGCGAGGTCGTGCACATCCCGTACGGTGACGTCGCCGCACTCGAGGCCGCCGTCGACGACGCGACCGCGATGGTGCTGCTGGAGCCGATCCAGGGCGAGTCCGGCGTCGTCGTCCCGCCCCCCGGCTACCTCACCGCCGCCCGCGAGATCACCGCCCGGCACGGCGCGCTGCTCGCCCTCGACGAGGTGCAGACCGGCGTCGGCCGCACCGGCTACTGGTTCGCCCACCAGGCCGAAGGCGTCCGCCCGGACGTCGTCACCCTCGCCAAGGGCCTCGGCGGCGGGCTGCCGCTCGGTGCGATGATCGCGTTCGACGACGCGGCCACGCTCCTCGGCCCAGGCATGCACGCCTCGACGTTCGGCGGCAACCCGGTCTGCTGCGCCGCCGCCCTCGCGGTGCTCGACACGATCGAGTCCGAGCACCTCCTGGACCACGTGAAGCAGCTCAGCGAGCGCATCCGCCGTGGCGTCGAGGCCCTCGGCCATCCCCTCACCCGGGAGATCCGCGGCGCCGGCCTGCTCCTGGGCATCGTCCTCAACGGCCCGGCGGCCGGCGCGGTCGCCGCCGTGCTGCGCGACGCCGGGTTCCTCGCCCAGGCCGCGCAGCCGGACGTGCTGCGCATCGCGCCGCCGCTGATCCTCACCGACGAGCAGGCCGACGCGTTCGTCGCCGCGCTCGGCCCGGCCCTGGACGCGGTGCGGGCCTGATGCCCGGCCAGACTCCCCGGCACGTCCTCAGGGACGACGACCTGAGCCCGGCCGAGCAGTCCGCGGTCCTCGACCTCGCCGCGGCGATGAAGGCCGACCGCTTCGCGCACAAGCCCCTCGCCGGGCCGAAGGCCGTCGCCGTCATCTTCGAGAAGCCGTCGCTGCGGACCCGGGTGTCGTTCGAGGCCGGCATCGCCGAGCTCGGTGGCACCCCGATCATCATCGACGCGCAGAGCACCCACTTCGGCCGCGGCGAGGACATCGGCGACGCGGCGAAGGTCCTGTCCCGCTACGTGTCGGCGATCGTGATCCGGTCCGATGTGGACGCCCGGGTCGCGGAGCTCGCCGGGCACGCGACGGTGCCGGTCGTCAACGCGCTCACCGACGGCTTCCACCCGTGCCAGCTCCTCGCCGACCTGCTCACCGTCCGGGAGCGGCTCGGCTCGACCGAGGGCCGGGTGCTCACGTACGTCGGCGACACCGCGAACAACATGGCCAACTCCTACGCCCTGGCGGGCGTGACCGCGGGCATGCGGGTGCGCCTGAGCGGCCCGGCCGGCTTCGAACCCGACGCGGCGGTCCTGGCCGCGGCCCGGGAGCGCGGCAGCGTCGAGTGGGTCCCCGACCCGGTCCTCGCCGCCAAGGACGCCGACGTCGTGGTCACCGACACCTGGACGTCGATGGGGCAGGAGGGCGACGGGCTCGACCGGGTCACGCCGTTCCGCCCGTACCAGGTGAACGCCGCCCTGATGGCCAACGCGCGCAGCGAGGCGATCGTGCTGCACTGCCTGCCCGCGCACCGCGGCGACGAGATCACCTCAGAGGTCATGGACGGGCCGCAGAGCGCGATCTGGGACGAGGCCGAGAACCGCCTGCACGCCCAGAAGGCACTCCTCGCCTGGCTGCTGGACCAGGCGTGAGCGGCCAGCGGAGCGGCTCGGGCCGCGAACCGGAGGCACAGCATCGGCTCGCGGCGACGCCGGAGGCGGCGGCGTGAGCACGCCGGTCTCCAAAGCAGCGCGGCACGAGCGGATCGCGGGGCTGATCCGCGGGTCGGCCGTGCGGTCGCAGACGGAGCTCGCCGAGCTCCTCGCGGCGGACGGGATCCAGGTGACGCAGGCGACCCTGTCGCGGGACCTGGAGGAGCTGCGGGCCGTCAAGGTCCGCGGCGAGTACCTCATCCCGGAGGACGGCGAACGGGCGCTGCGCCCCGCCGAGGAGGCGCCGAACCGGCTGATCCGGCTGCTGCGGGAGCTGCTGACCGGGGTGGACTGCTCCGGCAACCTCGTCGTGCTGCGCACCCCGCCCGGCGCCGCGCAGTTCCTGGCCAGCGCGATCGACCGCACCGGCCTGCCGGACATCGTGGGCACCATCGCCGGCGACGACACCATCATGGTCGTCGCCCGGGAGGCGCCCGACCCGCAGGGCCGCCCGTCCGCCGGGGAGACCCTCGCGGCGAAGCTCACCGAATGGGCGCACCTCGACGGCGCGTCAAAATAGCGCGATCTTGCGCGAAAGCAAGGTATGGAAGGATCGTCGCGTGGCAACTTCGTCTTCTGAGTCCCCGACCCGGCTGTGGGGCGGCCGGTTCGCCGGCGGTCCCGCCGAGGCCCTCGCCCGGCTGTCGGTGAGCGTCCAGTTCGACTGGCGCCTCGCGCCGTACGACATCGCCGGGTCCCGGGCCCACGCCCGGGTCCTCGCCCGGGCCGGCCTGCTCGACGCCGACGAGCTCGGCAGGATGCTGGCCGCGCTCGACGACCTCGAGTCCGCCTGCGCCGCCGGCGACTTCCGGCCGACGGTCGACGACGAGGACGTGCACACCGCCTTGGAGCGCGGTCTTCTGGAGCGGCTCGGCGCGCTCGGCGGGAAGCTGCGCGCCGGCCGGTCCCGCAACGACCAGGTGGCCACCGACCTGCGGCTGTATCTGCGCGATCACGCCCGCGGCGTCGCCGGCCGGATCGTCGAGCTCGCCGACGCGCTGCTGGAGCAGGCCGCCCGGCACGTCGACACGCCCGCCCCCGGCTTCACGCACCTGCAGCCGGCGCAGCCGATCGCGTTCGGCCACCAGCTCCTCGCCCACGTGCAGGCGCTGCTGCGCGACCTGGACCGGCTCCGCGACTGGGACGCCCGCACCTCCGTCAGCCCGCTCGGCGCCGGCGCGCTCGCCGGGTCGTCGCTGCCGCTCGACCCGACGCAGGTCGCGAAGGAGCTCGGCTTCGACTCCGCCGCGGCCAACTCCATCGACGCCGTCTCCGACCGTGACTTCGTCGCCGAGTTCCTGTTCATCGCGGCCCTCACCGGCGTGCACCTGTCTCGTCTCGGCGAGGAGGTCGTGCTGTGGACGACCCCCGCGTTCGGCTGGGTGCAGCTCGACGACGCGTTCGCGACCGGGTCGTCGATCATGCCGCAGAAGAAGAACCCGGACATCGCCGAGCTTGCCCGCGGCAAGTCCGGCCGGCTCATCGGCCACCTCGCCGGGGTCCTGGCGATGCTCAAGGGCCTGCCCCTCGCCTACGACCGGGACCTGCAGGAGGACAAGGAGCCGGTCTTCGACGCCGTCGACACCCTCGAGCTGGTCCTGCCCGCCCTCGCGGGCATGATCTCCACGATGACGGTCCGGGTCGACCGGCTCGCCGAGCAGGCCCCCGTCGGCTACACCCTCGCCACCGAGGTCGCCGAGTGGCTGGTCCGGCAGGGCGTGGCGTTCCGCGACGCGCACGAGATCACCGGCAAGCTCGTCGTCATCGCCGCGTCCCGCGACGTCGGCCTGGACGAGGTCTCCGACGACGACCTGCAGGCCGTCAGCCCGCACCTGACCCCGGACGTCCGGACGGTGTTCTCCGTGCCGGGCGCCCTCGCGGCGCGGACCACGCCGGGTTCGACCGGTCCCGGGCCGGTCTCCGACCAGCTCGCCATCGCCGGTGGCAAGCTCGACCGTTGGCGGTCCTGGGCGGCGGAGACGGTGCTACCGTCCGAATGATGCGACGGTCGACGCGGGACGTGTCCCGATGATGCGCCGGGTGACACAGGACGTGCTCGGTGACGCGTCGGTGCTGCGGATCGCCGAGGTCGGCGTCCCCGCGCCCGGCGCGGGCGAGATCCTGGTCGAGATGCAGGCCGCCGGCGTCAATCCCGTCGACTGGAAGGTCCGCGCGAGCGGCGGCTATCTGGGCGAGCCGCCGTTCACCGTCGGCTGGGAGCTGTCCGGGCTGGTCGCCGCCACCGGCAGCGGCGTCACCCGGTTCGCCGTCGGCGACGAGGTGTTCGGCATGGTCCGCTTCCCCGGCGAGGCCGCCGCCTACGCGGAGTACGTCACCGGTCCGGCCCGGCAGTTCGCGCTGAAGCCGCTGAACCTGACCCACGAGCAGGCCGGCGGGCTCGCCCTCGCCGGGCTCACCGCGTGGCAGGTCCTCGTCGAGACCGCCGGGGTCCTCGCCGACCAGCGGGTGCTGATCCCGGCGGCGGCCGGCGGGGTCGGCCACATCGCCGTGCAGATCGCGAGAGCCCGCGGCGCTTACGTGATCGGCACCGCGTCGGCGCCGAAGCACGACTTCGTGCGGTCCCTCGGCGCCGCCGAGGTGCACGATCACACCGACGACGTCTATGCCGGGATGAAGGACATCGACGTGGCCGTCGCCACGGTCGCCGGGCAGGTCCCGCAGCTGGCGGCGACCCTCGGGCCGGAGGGGGCGCTGATCGCCCTCAACGGCGCCGACGAGGCGGCCGCCATCGAGGCAGGCGGGGTGTTCCTGCTCGCCGAGCCCGACCGGGCCGGCCTGGAGCACCTGACCGCGCTGGTCCTCGACGGGCGGCTCACGGTCCACGTCGACCGGGTCTTCCCCCTCGACCAGGTCGCCCTCGCGCACGAGCTCGGTGAGCAGGGGCACACCACGGGGAAGCTCGTGCTGGTCCCGTAGCGCCCCTAGTGCGCGGCGGCGTAGTGCAGCACGACGTTGTGGATGTGCTGTGTCTTCTCCACCCCCCGGACCTCGATCTCGTAGGTGTGCGTGCCCACGTGCAGCGCGATGTTGCCGCTGCTGAAGAAGCTGCCGGCCCACGACTTGTTGCTCACGATGGAGACCGCGGTCACCTTCGAGTAGGGGATCGACGTGAGGGCGAGGCGCTTGCCGACGAACGAGCGGTCCTGCAGGATCACACGGCGGTCGGTCAGTCCGATGAACCCGGTGCCGATGCCGACGGCGTCGTAGACGGCGATGATGGTCTCGCCGGGTAGCAGACCTGACACGATCTGCTCGTACTGTTCACGGCGGTCGTACTTCACCTGTTGGGCCATGTGTCCAACGTAGACCGACCCCTCAACCCGGGCACTGGCACGCATAGGTCATCCTGGACGGCACACCCCCGAGGAGGACCCGTGCCGATCCTGTTCCGCAAGGCGATGCGCTTCGGCCCACTGGTGCTGAACTTCACTCCGAAGGGCCTGTCCTCCTGGAGTATCAAGATCGGGAAGTGGTCGTGGAACTCGAAGACCCGGGCGCACCGCTACGACCTGCCCGGCCCGTTCTCGTGGCGCAGCCGCGGCCGTCGCGGCGGCAGCTGAGCGGCGCCCCGGGCCCGTCCGTGGAGCCGGGCCCGGGCTGCCGGTGAAGCGTCAGAGCCGGTAGTAGTTCGCGTAGTGGTCGGGGGAGTACCAGGTCACGCCCGTGCTGCGGTTGATGATGATGCGCTTCGCGTCGCGGGCCGCGCCCTTGCTGCGGGGCACGACGTCGTACTCGTAGTAGGTCGCGCCCGACGGCAGCTGGCCCTCCCGGTTGTAGAACTGGCCGCCGGCGAAGTTGTACTGCCCGTACGGCCACGCGTACCAGTTGCGCGCGGTGGGGAAGCCCAGTGAGCTCCAGCCGGCCCGGGCGGTGCGCGCGGCGGAGCAGCCCGAGATGGTGCACGAGGAGTAGACCGACGCGTGTGCCGCGTCGGCGGTCGAGGGTGCCACGACGGCGGGCCCGGTGATCAGCGCGGCGACCAGCACCAGGGCGAGGGTGAGCTGCGAGAGCAGACGAGTCATGCGTCGAGCCTGCGGCATAGATATCGACGAATGGAAGATCCCGTCTATGTCCTACTGGTGAACACCCGGACGGGCACGTTCACCGTGCCGGGGTCGACGCTCCACTGTGCCGCCACCGCGTGCACGTCGCCGTCGTCGACCAGCTCGCCGAAGGACCGCTCCAGCTCGGAGGCCTCGCCGAGCTCGTCGATCTCGCCGTCGTCGGCGGCGAACGACCGGAGCAGGTCTCCCGAGCGGGCGCGTTGCCAGCGGTACACCTGCAGGCCCCGATGTGACGAGAAGAACTGCACCTCGGTGTCCAGGGCCGCCGAGAGCCCGGTCACGTCGGGCCGGTCCTTCATGAGCGCCATGCCGAGGACCAGGATCCAGCCGTCGACGGGCTGCGTGACGATCACCCGGTCGTCGGTGAAGTAGGCCAGGTCGACGCCCGCCCGCCAGCCCGTCTCGCCGATCTCGGTGAGCCCGAGCGCCGCCGCGGGGTCCCGGTCGCGCACGGCCAGCCATGCCATCTTCTGCACACCTCGACGCTACCCGTCCCGCGGTCTTGACGTCGGCGCCGTCGAGGTTGCATGGTTAGTTACATGAGTAATGAACCGACGAACCAAGCTGATGGATGACGGCCGGCCGATCTTCCTGCAGATCGCAGAGCAGATCGAGAACTCGATCATCGACGGGTCCCTGCCCGAGGAGGCGCAGGTCCCGTCGACCAACGAGCTCGCGGCCTTCCACCGGATCAACCCCGCGACCGCGGGCAAGGGCGTCAACCAGCTCGTCGACGACGGCGTGCTCTACAAGAAGCGAGGCATCGGCATGTTCGTCACCCCCGGCGCGCAGGCCAAGCTCCGGCAGCGCCGCAAGGACCAGTTCGGCGAGCAGTTCCTGCAGCCGCTGCTGGCCGAGGCGGCGAAGCTCGGCATCCACCCCGCCGAGCTCAAGGCGATGATCGACCGCTACGAGGAGCAGCCATGACCCCCGTCGTGTCCGTGCAGGGCGTGTCCAAGCGGTTCGGGCCGGTCACGGCCCTCGACGACGTCAGCTTCGACCTGCACCGCAACGGCATCTACGGCCTGCTCGGCCGCAACGGTGCCGGCAAGACCACCCTCATGCAGCTGCTGACCGGGCAGCAGTTCGCCACCGGCGGCACCATCCGCGTCTTCGGCGCCGACCCGGTCGAGAACGCGGCCGTCCTCCAGCGGATCAGCTTCGTCAAGGAGAGCCAGCGCTACCCGGACACGTTCAAGGTCCGGCACGTGCTGCTCGCCGGCCGGCTGCTGCACCCCGCGTGGGACGAGGCGTTCGCCCGGTCGCTCGTCGCGGACTTCCAGCTGCCGGTCGGCAGGCCGGTGAAGAAGCTGTCCCGCGGCATGCTGTCCGCGCTCGGCGTCGTCATCGGCCTCGCGTCCCGCGCCCCGCTGACGTTCTTCGACGAGCCGTATCTCGGCCTCGACGCCGTGTCCCGGCAGCTGTTCTACGACCGGCTGCTCGCCGACTACGCCGAGTTCCCGCGCACCGTCGTGCTGTCCACGCACCTCATCGACGAGGTCAGCGACCTCATCGAGCACGTGCTGCTCATCGAGCGCGGCCGGATCCTGCTGTCCGAGGCCGTCGACACCCTGCGCGGCCAGGTCGTCACCGTCACCGGACCGGCGCCGGCGGTCGACGCGCTCACCGCCAACACCGACGAGCTGCACCGCGACCGGCTCGGCGGGCTGACCCGCGCGACCGTGCGGGGCGACGTCTCCGCCGGCCGCGCCCGCGAGGCCGGCGTCCGGGTGGAGCCCGTCTCGCTGCAGCAGCTCGTCGTCCGCATCACCAGCGCCGCGCAGCCCGGCCGGACCTCGCCGGGCGGCTCGACACCCCCCACCGACGCACGGGAGGCCGTCTCATGAACCGCGTCTTCGCCATCGCCCGGCTCCACGCGGCGGGCCGCCGCGACGGGTTGCTGTGGCCGCTCGTCATCCTCTTCCTCTCGTTCGCCGTCAACCTGTTCGTGTTCGGCTCGATGGGCGACGACATCGGCGACAAGGGCGTGACCGGCGGCCTCGCCAGCGTCTACTTCACGGCCCTGGCGTTCGGTGCGGTCGCGGTCGCGCAGCAGTTCCCGTTCGCGCTCGGCATGAGCGTCACCCGGCGCGAGTTCGGCGTCGCGCTCGGCCTGTTCACCCTCGCGCAGACCGCGATCTACGCCGCGCTGCTCGTCGCCCTGCAGGCGATCGAGCGGGCCACCGGCGGCTGGGGGGTGCGGGTGTGGTTCTTCGGCCTCGGGTTCGTCGACCGGTTCAGCGTGCCGGCCCAGCTGCTCATCTACGGCGTGCCGATGCTGCTGATGAGCCTCATCGGGATCACCTTCGGCGCCCTGTACGTGCGGTGGCGCACCAACGGCGTCTTCGGCGCGATCAGCGTCGTCGTGGTCGCCCTCGGCCTCACCGCCGGGCTGATCACGAAGTACGGCAGCTGGTCGGCGGTCGGGCACTGGCTCGTCGACCAGAGCGCGCTGGTCCTGCTCGCGGGCCTGCCAGGGGTCGGGGTGGTGGCGCTGGCCGCGCTGTCCTGGACGGCACTACGCAAGGCGACCGCCTGAGACCTGGCCGTCGAGGGTGGCGAGGATCGACCGGCCGCGGCGGCGGTGCTCGGCCGCGGCCGCCGGCTCCTCGACGTCGTCGTGGGCGTCGGCGAGGTGGACCAGCACGGCCGCCTCGCCGGAGCGGTCGCCGACCTCCAGATACGCCCGCAGCGCGTGCCCGAAGCAGGCGATCGCCTGGCGCGGGTCGCCGAGCCGGTGGTGCGAGTGCCCGACGGCGTCCCACGCGGCCGCCTCGCCGGGCCGGTCGTCGAGCGCGATCGTCTCGGTGAGCGCCTCCCGGCAGCGTTGCAGCGCCTGCCGGTGCTCGCCGAGCCGGCCGAGGACCGTGCCGGTGGCGTTGAGGGCGCGGGCCCGCCACAGCCGGTCGCCGAGCCGTTCGAAGCGGCGCAGCGCCTGCTCGGTGAGGGTCAGCGCCTCCGGCAGGCGGTGCAGGTGCAGCGCCAGCCGGCCCAGGTGGTAGCCGGCGCGGGCCAGCCCGGCGACGTCGCCGACCTGCTCGTGCACCCACATCGCCGCACCCAGGTGATGTTCGGCGTCCTCGTGGCGGCCGATCCGCGCGTACGTGCGGCCCAGCGCGCACGCGGCGTCGCCGAGCCCGGTGTGGTCCCCCGAGCGGCGCTGGGCGCGCACCGCGGCCTCGTGGACGGCGGCCAGGTCGTGCCACTGGCCGCGCCGGTCGAGGAACGTGGTCAGCGCCGCCGCGAGCTGCCAGGTGTGCCGGTCGAAGCCCGCGTCGGCGGCGAGGTGCACGGCGGCGAGCAGCGGCCCGCGCTCGGTGTCGAACCAGGCGAGTGCCTCGTCACGGCCGGCGTGGCGGGGCACGACGGTGCCGGGCCGCGGGTCGCCGAGCGGCTGCGGGGCGCGGGACGGGTCGAGCAGCCGGGCGGCGGCGTCGGCGGTGTGCAGGTAGTGATCGAGCAGCCGGTGCACGGCGAGCCGGTAGCCGGGCGCGGCGTCGTGGACGGCGGCCTGCTCGGCGGCGTACGCGCGCAGCAGGTCGTGCAGGCAGAACCGGCCGGGCGTGTCCTCGAAGACGAGGTTGGCGTGCAGCAGCTCGGACAGCGGCGCGCGGGCCGCGGCGGCGGGCACCCCGGCGAGGCTGGCGATCGCGTCGGCGCCGAGGTCGGTGCCGGGCGCGAGGCTGACCCGGCGCAGCAGCTCCGCGGCGGCGGGCCGCAGCGCCCGGTACGACCACGAGAACACGGCCCTCGGGTCGGCCACCGGGTCGTCGGCCGCGACGGCGTCGAGGGGCCCGGCGGCCCGCAGCGACGCGGCGAGGTCCGCCAGGGGCAGCTCCGGCCGGGTCGCGGCCCGCCCGGCGACGACGGCGAGCGCGAGCGGCAGCCGGGCGCAGCGGGCCACGATCTCGGCGACGGCGGCGGGCTCACCGGCGACCCGGGCCGCGCCGAGCCGGCGGATCAGCAGGTCACCGGCCTCACCGGGGCTGAGCAGGTCGACGGTGACGGGCAGCGCGCCCTCCAGCGCGACCAGGGAGGTGAGCGCGTCGCGGCTGGTGACGACGGTGAGGCAGCCGGGCGTGCCGGGCAGCAGCGGCCGGACCTGTGCGGCGTCGCGGGCGTTGTCGAGCACGATCAGCACCCGCCTGCCCGCCAGGAGGCTGCGCAGCAGCCCCGCCTGCGCGGCGAGGTCGGCGGGGATCCGCTCGGCGGCGACGCCGAACGCGGCGAGGAACCCGCGGACCGCGTCGGCCGGGTCGACCGGCCGGCCGCCGGGGTCGAAGCCGCGCAGGTTCACGTACAGCTGGCCGTCGGGGAACCGCTCGGCGGCGCGGTGCGCCCAGTGCACGACGAGCGTGGACTTGCCGACACCCGCGGTGCCGGTGACGACGGCGACCGCCGCCTCGCCGCCGGCCCGGTCGTGGTCGGCCGGGTCATGGTCGGCCGGGTCATGGTCGGCCCGGCAGCGGTCGGCGAGGAGCTTGTCGAGGCGGGCGAGCTCGTCGGTCCGCCCGGCGAACGCCCGCACCGCCAGGGGCAGCTGCGCCGGGACGGTGTCGCGGTGCACGGTGACCGTCTCCCCGGACGGCGCGGCGAGGCCCGGGTCCTGGCGCAGGATCGCCCCCTCCAGCTCGCGCAGCGCCGCACCCGGCTCGATGCCGAGGTCGTCGTCCAGCGTGTCGCGCAGCCGGCGGAACGTGGCCAGGGCGTCGGCCTGCCGGCCCAGCCGGTACAGCGCGAGGATCAGCAGCCCGTGCAGCTGCTCGTCGAACGGATGCTCCCGGGTCAGCCGCTCCAGGTCCGGCAGCAGCTGCGCGTGCTGGCCGAGGCCGAGCCGCGCCTCGAGCAGGCCCCGGCGCCCGCGCAGCCACAGCTGGCCGAGCCGGTCCGCCTGCTCGTCGAGCCACGGCAGCCCGCCGGTGTCCTCCAGCGGCGTGCCCCGCCACAGCTCGAGCGCCGCCTGCAGGTGCCGGGCGCGGGCCGCGGGCTCCAGCCCCGCCTGCAGGCCCGCCGCGATGAGCCGCTCGGCGACCTCGACGTCGGTGCCGTCGCCGCTGAGCAGGTATCCCGGCGGGCGGGACGTGATCGCCGCCTTGTCGTCGAGGGTGCGCCGCAGGTACGACACGTGACTCTGCAACGCGTTGACGGCATTGGGCGGGGGCGCGTCGCCCCACACCAGGTCGACGAGGCGGCCGGTGCTCACGACCTCGCCCGGGTGCAGCCCCAGGACCGCCAGGACGGCCTTGCGCCGCTGCCCCCGCACGGGGCGCGCGGCACCGCCGACGACCACGTCGATCGGACCGAGAAGCCTCACCCGCACCACCCGAACCTATCGACGGTCGCGGCTGCGCGCCGCCGGGTGTCCGACTCTCGGCGACGCAACCATGCCCGCGTATCGGAGGTCCCCCGGTGAAGATCGGAGTTAGGTTGGATCGATGAGCGCGTTGGAGAAACTCCGGGCATCCGCGCCCGTGCTGCGTGAGGACCTCGCCGGACTCGTCGCCGTGGAGTCACCGTCCGCCGACCTCGACGCCCTGGCCAGGTGCGCCGACGTCGTCGCCGAGCTCGGCCGCCGGTGCACCGGTCAGGCGCCGGAGCGGGTCGTCGTCGCCGACCGCCCGCACCTGCGATGGCGGTTCGGTGCCGGGCCGGTGCGGGTCGTGCTGATCGGGCACTTCGACACGGTGTGGCCGATCGGCACCCTCGCCCGCTGGCCCTTCACCGTCGACGGCGACCGCTGCACCGGCCCCGGCGTCGTGGACATGAAGGGCGGCCTCGTCGTGCTCTTCCATGCCCTGGCGGCGCTGGCCACCGTCGGGAACCTCGACGGGGTCGCGGTCGTGTGCAACTCCGACGAGGAGATCGGCTCGCCGACGTCGCAGGCGCTCATCGAGGACACCGCCGCCGGCGCGGCCGGCGCGCTCGTCCTGGAGGGCAGCTCCGACGGCAGGGTGAAGATCGCCCGGAAGGGCATCGCGCACTATTCGCTGCGGATCGCCGGCCGGGCGTCGCACGCAGGCGTCGCTCCGCACCTCGGCATCAACGCCGGCGTGGAGCTGGCGCACCAGGTGCTGCGGATCGCCGAGCTCGGCGCCCCGCCCGGCACGACCGTCACCCCGACCGACTCGACCGCCGGGACGACGAGCAACACCGTGCCCGCGGCCGCGCGGCTCAGCGTCGACGTCCGGGCGTTCGACCCGGCGGAGCTGGCCCGGGTCGACGCGGCGCTGCGCGACCTGCGGCCGGTCCTGCCGGGCGCGGAGCTGACCGTCGAGCTCGGCCCGTCCCGCCCGGCGATGCCCGAGTCGGCGTCGGCGTCGATGTTCGCGCTCGCCCAGCGGGTCGCCGCGGACCTCGGCCTGCCCCCGCTCATCGGCGAGGCGGTCGGCGGAGGCTCCGACGGCAACCTCACCGCCGGCATCGGCGTGCCGACCCTCGACGGGCTCGGCGTGATCGGCGGCCGGGCGCACGCCGAGGGCGAGTGGTCCGACCTGGCGAGCATGCCGGAGCGGGCCGCACTCGTCGCGGGGCTCGTGGACGCGATCGGCCGGTGACCGGCCTGCCGATCGACGCCTGGGAGTGCGCCGCGGCGGCGGCCGGGCGCGCCGGGGTGCAGGTGCACGAGCGCGTCTCCTTCGAGGAGGTGTCGCTGCTGCTGCAGCGGGTGTGGCGGGCCGGCCACCCGGCGGAGGTCGCCTCGCCGGGGCTGCTGCGCACGTACGCGCACTCCGGCAACTACGTCGCCGGGGCGTACCGCGGCGGCACGCTCGCCGGGGCGGCCGTCGGCTTCTTCGGCCGGGACGCGACCGGCACCCCGCACCTGCACTCCTACGTCGCCGGCGTCGAGCCCGGCGGGCTGGGCCGGGGCGTCGGGTTCGCGCTGAAGCTGCACCAGCGGGCGTGGACCCTCGCCCGGGACGTGCCGGAGGTGCGCTGGACCTACGACCCCCTGGTGCTGCGCAACGCGAACTTCAACCTGCGCAAGCTCGGCGGGCGGGCGGTGCGCTACCTGCCGGAGTTCTACGGCGCGATGGCCGACGGCATCAACAGCGGCGACCTCAGCGACCGGCTGCTGCTCGTGTGGCGGCTCGACGCCCCCGAGGTGGTCGCCGCCGCGCACGGCACGCCGGCCGAGGTCGTCGCCGGGGCCGGGCAGGTGCTGGTCGGGATCCCGGCCGACGTGGAGGAGCTGCGGGTGAGCGACCCGGCGGCGGCGAAGCGGTGGCGGCTCGCGGTGCGCGAGGCGATGGCCGGGCCGCTCGCCGCCGGCTGGCGGGTCGCGGGCCTCACCCGTGACGGGCAGTACCTGCTGGAGGAGGCGTAGATGCGGTTCGAGGGTCTGGAGCTGCGGCGGATCGCGATGCCGCTGGTCGCGCCGTTCCGCACGTCGTTCGGCACCGAGGTGGAGCGCGACGTGCTGCTCGTCCGGGCGGTCGGCGCCGCCGCGGAGGGCTGGGGCGAGTGCGTGACGATGAGCGCGCCGCTGTACTCCTCGGAGTTCGTCTCCGCCGCCGAGGAGGTCATCCGCCGCTTCTTCGCGCCCGCGCTGGCCGGCGCCGACCTGGACGCGTGGGGCGTCGAGACCCGCCTGGCCGGCTTCAAGGGCCACCCGATGGCGAAGGCAGCGGTGCAGACGGCCGTGCTCGACGCGGTGCTGCGCGAGGCGGGCCTGCCGCTCGGCGGGTTCCTCGGCGCGGTCCGTGACCGGGTCCCGGCCGGCGTGTCCGTCGGGATCATGGACTCGGTCCCGGCGCTGCTGGACGCCGTCGCCGGCTACCTCGACGCCGGGTACCTGCGGATCAAGCTGAAGATCGAGCCCGGCTGGGACGTCGAACCCGTCCGGGCCGTCCGGGAGCGCTTCGGCGGCGACGTGCTGCTGCAGGTGGACGCCAACACCGCGTACACCCTCGGCGACGCGCGGCAGCTCGCCCGGCTCGACCCGTTCGACCTGCTGCTCATCGAGCAGCCGCTGGCCGAGGACGACCTGCGCGGGCACGCCGCCCTGGCCCGGCTGGTCCGCACCCCGATCTGCCTGGACGAGTCGATCGTCAGCGCCCGCGCCGCCGCCGACGCGATCGCCCTCGGCGCGTGCTCGATCGTCAACATCAAGCCCGGCCGGGTCGGCGGCCACCTGGAGGCGCGGCGGGTCCACGACGTGTGCGCCGCCAGCGGGGTCGCGGTGTGGGCCGGCGGGATGCTGGAGACCGGCGTGGGCCGGGCCGCGAACGTGACCCTGGCCGCGCTGCCCGGCTTCACCCTGCCCGGCGACACGTCCGCCTCCGACCGGTACTACGCCCGCGACATCACGCCGCCGTTCGTCCTGACCGGCGGGCACGTGGCGGTGCCGGCCGGGCCGGGGATCGGGGTCGCGCCGATCCCGGACGTCCTGGCGGAGGTGACGACGGCCACGTCCTGGATCCCGCTCAACTAACTTTACATGCGTTAGCTGACATGGTTAACCTTACGGGCGTAAACACAAGTGTCCGTAAGGGGTCTCCGATGTCCGAACATCCCCGCCGGTGGGCCGCGCTCGCGGTGCTCAGCCTCACCCTCGTCGCCGTCACCCTCGACAACTCCGTGCTCAACACCGCGCTGCCGTCCCTGGCGCACGGGCTGCACGCCACCACCTCGGACCTGCAGTGGATCACCGACGCGTACACGCTGGTCTTCGCGGCGGCGCTGATCCTCGCCGGCAGCCTCGGCGCCCGGCTCGGCTCGCGGCGGGCGCTCATCGGCGGCCTGGCCGTCTTCGGCGGCGGGTCGGCGGTCGCCGCGCTGTCGGACACGCCGGCGCAGCTGATCGCGTGGCGGGCGGTGATGGGGCTCGGCGCCGCGTTCGTCATGCCGGCCACCCTCGCGATCATCACCAGGATCTTCCCGCCCGCCGAGCGGCCGAAGGCGTTCGCGGCCTGGTCGGCGGCGGCCGGCATCGGGGTGCTCATCGGGCCCGTGACCGGCGGGGCGCTGCTGGAGCACTACTCGTGGAGCAGCGCCTTCTGGATCAACGTGCCGCTGGTGGCCGCGGCGCTCGTCGCGGTGTCCCGCCTGGTTCCGGCGGTTCCGCGGGTACGGACCGGGCGGCTGGACGTCCTCGGCGCGGTGCTCTCCACCGCCGCCGTGGCGTTGCTCGTCGACTTCGTGATCCAGGCACCCACGCGCGGCTGGACCGCCGGCGTCGGGTTCGCCGAGCTGGGCGCCGCCGTGCTGCTGTCCGTGGCGTTCGTGACCTGGCAGCTGCGGGCGTCCTCGCCGCTGGTGCGGCTCGACCTGTTCGCCAACCGGACGTTCCTGCTCGCCGCGCTGTCCCTGGCCGTCGTGTTCTTCGTCCTGTTCGGCACGCTGTTCGAGCTGTCGCAGTACCTGCAGCTCGTGCACGGGTACAGCCCGCTGGTCGCGGGGCTGGGCGCGATGCCGTTCGCCCTGGCGATGGCGACCACGTCCGCGACGTCGGCGCTGCTGTCCAAGCGGCTCGGCGTGCGGTGGACCCTCGTGCTCGGCCTGTCCCTCGCGGTCGCCGGGCTGCTCTCGCTGTCCACGACCGGGGTGCACACCGAGTTCTGGCAGGTCGCCCTCGGCACCGGCGTCATCGGCCTCGGCATGGGCATGATGATGGCCCCCGCCAGCCTGCAGATCAGCGGCTCGGTCCCCGCCGAGCACGGCTCGACGGCCGGCGCCCTGAACAGCGTCATCCGGGAGCTCGGCGGCGTCCTCGGCATCGCGGTCCTCGGCACGGTGGTCTCCTCGGCGTACCAGGCGGACCCCGGCCTGGTCCTGCCCGGCGCCGACCTGCCCGCCACGCACGCCGCGGCCGCCGCGATGCCGCCCGCCCAGGCGCAGCTGGTCCTGGACGCCGCCGACGCCGCCTTCACCGCCGCCATGGACCGCGGCGCGCTGGTCGCGGCGGGGATCGCGTTCCTGATGGCCCTCGCGGTCGCGCTCATCCGCCCGGCCACGGGCGGCGCGCCCACGCCGGCGGCGCCGGCGGCCACCGGTACACCCGCCGCCGCGACCCCGGTGGACGGTGCGCCCACCGGGGCGGCCCTGGTCTCGCAACCGGCATGATGGACCGATGAGCGAGCGAATCATGATGCAGGTTCGGCTCAGGCGGACGCCGCGGGCGGCGGCATGAGCAACCCGGGAGGCCGCACCCGCAACCGCAGGGGCGAGGGCGGCCTCCTGCGGGACGAGATCGTCGCCGCCGCCGAGCGCATCCTCGAGCGCGAGGGCGACGAGGCCGCGATCACCCTGCGGTCCGTCGCCCGCGAGGCCGGCATCTCCGCCCCGTCGATCTACGCCCACTTCGCCGACCGCGACGCCATCATCGAGGCGGTCCTCGACATCGCGTTCGAACGGCTCCGCCTGCTGATCCTGAGCACCGCCGGCACGGCACAGGACGACCCGGTCGCGTCGCTGCTCGCCGGCTGCCACGCCTACGTCGACTTCGCCCAGCGGGAGCCGGCCCGCTACCGGGTCCTGTTCGGGCGGCTCCGCGAAGGCCGCCCCGAGCTCAAGTCCCCGCTGCGGATGCAGGACGTGCCGCCGCGCTGGCGCAGCCGGCTGCAGGCCTTCGAGGTCCTCGTCGACGGGCTCGCCGCCTGCGTCGCCGCCGGCCGCTCCGCCAGCACGGACCCGTTCGCCGACGCGACCACCCTGTGGACGTCGCTGCACGGCGCGGTCATGATGCGCCAGTTCGTGCCCGGCTTCCCGTGGCCGCCGTTCGGCGAGGCGGTCGACGCCCTCGTCCTGCGCATCGGCCGGATCACCGGATGAGCCTCGACCTCACCGGGCCCGTCGACGTCGCCGCGCGGGCGCTGCTGGGCTGCACCCTCACCGCCGGCGGGGTGACCGTCCGGCTCACCGAGGTCGAGGCGTATTCCGGCACCGGCGAGGACCCCGCCTCCCACGCCCACCGCGGCCGCACCACGCGCAACGCGATCATGTTCGGGCCGGCCGGCTACGCGTACGTCTACTTCACCTACGGCATGCACTACTGCGTCAACGTCGTCACCGGTGTCGAGGGCACCGCGTCGGCGGTCCTGCTGCGCGCCGGTGAGGTCGTCGACGGGCTGCCCGCCGCCCGGGCCCGCCGCCGCGCCGCCCGCACCGACGCCGAGCTGGCCCGCGGCCCGGCCCGGCTGTGCTCGGCGCTCGGCGTCGACCGCGACTTCTACGGCACGTACCTTCTCGGCGACCCGCCCCTGCTGAAGCCGCCGCCGGCGCCGCTGGTCGCCGAGGTGTCCACCGGCCCGAGGGTCGGGGTCACCGGCGCGCACGACGTGCCGTGGCGCTTCTGGCTCACCGGTGACCCGACCGTCAGCGTCTACCGCCGCCACGTCCCGAAGCGGTCCGCTCCCGGCGCGCGGTCCGACGCGTAGGTCCGTTGCGGGACCACCGGGCGGGTGTGCGCGCCGCCCGGCGCGCGGGGAAGACCGTCGAGCAGGTCGTCGAGGCGCTTCACCATCGGGTCGTCGACGTCGGCGGTGTAGTCGTCCGGCGTGGTCCGGTCCCGGCCGCCGGGCACCCCGGCGAGCCGGAGCGCCACCGTGCCCGCCACCGCGACGACCAGGTTGGCGAGCAGGGCGATGAGGCCCACGTACACCATGACGCCGCCCCCGAAGGACCAGCTGGAGCCGCCGAAGTGCGCCTTCACCACCACGCCGCCCGGTCCGAGCTGCGGGATCTGGTACAGCATGGCCACGGCCGTGACGAGGCCCGTGACCAGGCCAGCGATGAGCGCGGCGCGATGGAACCACGCGGTCGTCAGGCCGAACATGACCGCCGGGATCGTCTGCAGGATGACGGCGCCGCCGATCAGCTGCAGCTCCGCGGAGTACGCGGGATCCAGCAGCAGGATGACGGCGACCGCGCCGAACTTCACGACCAGCGACGCCCACCGGCTGACCCGCGCCTCCTCGGCGGGGGCGGCGTCCGGGCGGATGTACTGCCGGTAGATCGAACGGGTGAACGCGTTCGCCGCCGCGATCGACATGACCGCGGCCGGGATCAGCGCGGCGACGCCGAGCGTGGCGTAGGCGATCCCCGCCGACCAGCCCGGCAGCAGGTTGTGGAACAGCTGCGGGGTGACCGTGTTGAGGTCACGGCCGACCGGCACGACCCCGTTGGCGACGGCGAACAGGCCGAGCAGCCCCATCAGGCCCAGCGCCAGGCAGTAGATCGGCAGGGCGGCGGTGTTGCGCTGCACCGTCGACCGGTCCCGGGCGGCGATGATCGCGATGACCGCGTGCGGGTAGGCGAAGATCGACAGCGCGGAGCCGACGACCATCGTCAGGTAACCGACCTGCCCGGCGCCGGTCAGCAGCAGCCCGTCGGTCGGCGACGGCGTGCGCGCGAAGTGGTCCGCGGCGAGCCGGAACGTGGTGCCCCATCCGCCGGACATGGCCACGATCAGCACGCCGGACACGACGACCCAGACGAGCAGGATGTCCTTCGCGATCGACAGCAGCGCCGGCGCCCGCAGCCCGGACCGGAACGTGCTCACCGAGACGAGGCCGACGGCGACGAGCAGCGGCCACTCGCCGTCGACGCCGAGCGTCTTGAACACCGCCTGCAGCGACAGCAGCTGCACCGACACGTACGGCATCGTCGCCACGATCCCGGTGACCGCGACCAGCGCCGACAGCCCCGGCGACCCGAACCGTGCCCCGGCCATCTCGCCGGGCGTGACGAACCCGTGCCGGTGCGACACCGACCACGCCCGCGCCGAAAGGATGAACGCGACCGGGGTCGTCGCGATCGCGAACGGCACCGCGAAGAACCCGAGCGCGCCGACGCCGTAGGTCAGCGCGGGCACGGCGACGAACGTGTACGCCGTGTACATGCTGCCGCCGAGCAGGAACCAGGTGACCCAGCTGCCGAACGCGCGGCCGCCGACGCCCCACTCCTCGAGGCTGTGGATGCTCTGCGGCCGGCGCCACCGCGCGGCGGCGAAGCCGACCACCATCATCGCGCCCATGAGCACGACGAACACGGCGATCTCGACGTCCCGGTCGCTCATCGGTCCGTCTTCCGGCGGACCCCGACGTAGACGATCGAGATGACGACGGTCGCGAGGACCGCGCAGGCCAGCTGGTACCAGTAGAAGAACGGCACCCCGAGCAGCCACGGGTCGAGGCGGTTGTAGAGCGGCACGGCCAGGGGTGCGACGGTCGGGATCACCAGCAGCCAGTACAGGGGGCGGCGGCGCTGATCAGGCTCGGGCATCGCTTGATAACAGTGCGCGATCATCGAGAATGCAAAGACGTAAAGTCATCGACCCCATAGGTGGTCAGCATCGTCTCGAGCCGCCGCGCCGCCGGCGACAGGTGCTGGGGCTGGCTGACGACCCCGACCTCCACCCACACCGGCGGGTCGGACCTGCGCAGCACGGCGCCGGCCGCCTCGGCCCGGCGTGCGTAGCCGCCGGCGACGACCGCCGCGGCGCCCGCCTCCAGCAGCGGCACGACCGCCTCGCTGTGCCTGGTCCGCACGTCCCGGCCGGCGACGAGGAACCGCTCCTGCCGGCCGAGCGGCTCGACGCGGACCGCCGGATGATCGACCGGCAGGTAGGTGACGCCGAGCTCGCACCGCCCGTCGACCACGTGCCGGACGAGGTCGTCCTCGTCGCGGGGTCCGTGGACGCGCACCGGCACCCCCGGGTACCGCCGCCGGAACGCCGCGATCGCCGGCGCCACGTCCACGGCGAGGGGGTCGAGGACGGCGACGTCGAGCCACCCCGCGGCGAGCCCCACCACGCAGCCGACGGCGGCCCGGGCGTCGGCGAGGTCGGCGAGGACCTTCCTGGCCGGGTCGAGCAGGGCCTTGCCGGCCGCGGTCAGCGCGAGGGGCCGCTGCCGGCGGTCGAACAGCTCCACCGACATGTCCCGTTCGAGCGCCCGGATCGACTGGGACAGCGACGGCTGCGCCACGTGCAGCGCGGCGGCCGCCGCGGTGACGCTGCCGTGCTCGACGACGGCGACGAAGTACGCGAGCCTGCGCAGGTCCATGCCTCCGCCGTCACCCCTCCCGCAACGCGTGGCCGTCTTCCCGCGCGCGGCCGTTCTCGCGTGCCTGGCCGTTCTCGCGTGCCTGTCTCAGGAACGACCGGGCGGTCGCGGACAGCTCCCCGGGGCGGTGCACGATCCCGTACGGCAGCCGCAGCGCCGGCGCGACCCGCCTGATCACCGCCCCCCGGGCCGCCACCGCACCCGCGGCGGCGTCAGGCATGAACGCGGCCCCGACCCCCGCGACGACCAGGTCGGTGATCAGGTCCCGCTGCCCGCTCTCGACCACGACCCTGGTCCTCACCCCGGCCGCCCGCAGCGCCGACTCGACCAGCAGCCGCGACGCGCTGCCCCGCGGCACCCCGATCAGCTCCAGCCCCGCGAGGTCCGCCGCCCGGACCGCCTCCGCGGTGGCGGCGGGGGACGGGACGCGGGTGGCGGGGCGGGCCGTGTGCGGCGGCGGGAACACGAGCACGAGGTCGTGCGCGCCGAGCTCCACCTCGCACAGCCCCTGCCGGGCCGCCGGCAGGTGGACCAGGCCGAGCTCGCTGACCCCGTCGCGGACCCTGGCCAGCAGCGCCTCGTCGGTGTCCCGGTCCAGGTTGACCGACACGCCCGGATGCGCCCGCAGGAACCCGCCGACGAGCGCGGCACCCGGATGCGCCCCGAGCGGCGCCGACGCCACGATCTCCAGGCTGTCGTGCTCGGGCCGCCCGCCGACGGCCTCGCCGGCCATGGCGACGTCGCGGATCAGCATCCGGGCCGGTCCGAGGAACGCCCGCCCGGCCGCGGACAGCGTCACCCCGTGCGACGCCCGGTGGAACAGGGCCGTGCCGAGGTCGCGCTCCAGGGCCTTCACCGACTGCGACATGGTCGGCTGGGCGACGCTGAGCGCGGTCGCCGCCCTGCCGAACCCGCCGTGCTCCACCACGGCGAGGAAGTACCTGATCTGCCGGGTGTCCACAGCTCACACGTCTTTCAGCACACTTCGTGCAGAAATCATGTCGACAGTGTTACGTGCGTGTGCCGAGCATGTCCAGAGCCCGGACCCCGCGGCCGTGACGACCGTGGGACCGGGCTCGCCGGCCTGACCGGGAAACCGCTACCAGCACGCCTCGCGCTGCGGGACCCGGTCCGCGTCCGGCCGGTGGATCGTCGCGGTGAGCGGTGGCAGCCGGTACTCGGCGTCGGTCACGTGCCCGCCCCATTCCGTGCCGGTGCCGTCCGCGCCGGTCTCGTGCGCCGACACCACCGCCATGAACGTGTTCGGCGCGGCGCCGTGCCAGTGCCACTCGCCGGCCGCGACGACGACGGTGTCCCCGGCGCGCACCTCGTGGATCGGGCCGCCCCGGCGCTGCACCCGGCCCACCCCGTGCAGGACGGTCAGGATCTGCCCGTACGGGCAACGGTGCCAGGCCGTCCGCGTGCCGGGACTGAACTGCGCCTGGAACGTCCGCAGGCGGGACGGCTCCAGACCGGTGACGTCCCGGTCGATCCACACGACGCCGGAATAGCATTCTCGTGGGGCCTGCCGGCCTCGGCTCGGGGCACGGACGACTTCCATGGACCTTCCTCTCTTGATCGAACTCCTGGATCGGTTCGCTGCGTTGATCCGCCGGGTCGGACGCGTCAGGCCTTGTAGTCGGCCCAGGACAGGTCCCATGCGGTCCAGCCGTCGCCGGGGTCCAGCGGCACCCCGGTGTTGCGGGTGGTGACCGGGTCGCCGACGAGGGTCTGCTCGTATATCCACCGCGCGTCTGCGGTGGAGACGTTGGTGCAGCCGTGGGAGACGTTGCGCTTGCCCTGGTCGCCGACCGACCACGGCGCGGCGTGGATGTACTGGCCGCCCCACGTCAGCCGCATGGCGTACTGCACCGCGACGGTGTACTCGGGGGTGCGGAACACCGTCGAGGCCTCCCGCGACATGACCACGGTGGTGCCGCTCGACGTCGGCGTGGACGGCTTGCCGAGGCTCACCGGCATGGTCCGCACGAGCGCGTCGTTCTGGTAGACGCTCATCTGCTTCGTCGCGTTGTCGATGTCGATGGTCAGCTTCCGGCCGATCGTGACCGTCGCCGCGAAGTCGTCGTCGGCGTGGCCGGTGCCGATCCGCACGCCGTTGAGCGCCTTCCGTGCGGTGATCTTCGTGCCCGGCTGCCAGTACTGCTCCGGCCGGTACATCACCTGCCGGCCGCCGAACCAGTGCCACGCACCGGCCTGCGGCGGGTCGCTCTTCACGAAGAGACGCTGCTGCACGGCCGCGCGCGACTCCTGCGGCACGTCGGAGCCGAACTGCACGACGATCGGCATGCCGACGCCGTAGGTCCCGCCGTTGGTCAGCATCAGGTCGGACGCGACGACCGGGCCGGTGGGCTTCGCCGCCGTGGTGAAGGCCGTCTCCCGGGTCACCGGCCTGTTGTCGGTGCCGACGGCGGTGACCTTCGCGGTGTAGGCCGTGCCGTAGCGCAAGGCGGCGGCGGGCACCCAGGACGATCCGTCGTCCCGGAACTCACCGGCGACCCGCTGGCCGGCCGCGTCGGTCAGCACGACCTCGGTGATCTTCCCGTCGTTGACCTTCGTGCCGATCTCGGTGCTGACCGCCACTTCCGACGTGCCCCCCGCGGGGGTCAGGGCAAGCCCGACCACCGGCGGCGGGGGAGCGGTCGACTTCGTCGCCGTGGGCTTCTTCGCCGAACTGTGACACGCCGACAGGCCCAACTGCGCTCCCACCGCGAGCGCGACCAGTGCTGTTGCGGTCCGGCTGGGCCCCCTCATGTGTTCTGCCTGTGCATGGACATGGGGGCATCGTCGTGCGCACCCGGGCGAGGCCGGGGCGGTAAACGAGTGACAACGCGAAGGATCCGGGGCCGCGCGGCGGCATTACCGCATGACGGCGTCCACGATCTGCTGGGCGAGCCCTTCCCACTTCGCGTAGGCGTCCGGGAAGGCCGAGCGCTGCACCAGCTGCGCCGCGATGGTGACGGCCTGCTGCTCCCAGCCCGGGACCTTCGCCAGCGCCGCGTAGAACCTGCGTGCGGACTCGCGCGGGTCCATCAGCTGGTCGACCGAACCCCAGCTCGGCCGCTGCTGGAAGAGGCCGACCGAGTCGTAGTCGTACCCGACGCCCTCGTTGGGGCGCTGCAGCGACTGCGGCACGTTCGGGTTCGCGAGGTTCCGCAGGTGGCTCTCCTGCAGTGCGGTGGCGATCCCCACGACGGCCGCGCGGCGCGGCAGGCTCAGCTCCCGGGCGACTTCGACGATCGCGACGGCGTTGTTCATCTCGGCCTGGGTCAGCCCGCCGACGGGCGCGTGGACGGTCGGCGACGGCGATGCCGGTGGCCCGGTGCTCGTGGTCGGGGCCGGGGCGGATCCGGCCTTCGTCGGGGTCGGGGCGGCCTTCGCCGCCGGTGGCGTGCCGTTGCCCGCGGCGTCGGCGGGTTTCCTGGCGCGGCCGCGTGAGGCGGGAGCGTCGCCCGCCGTGCGTCCGGCGTCGGCGGCGAGCGCCGCACTGTCCGCCGGCGCGGCGACGGGTCCGGCCGACGACGACAGCGTCGTGGACAGGCCGACCGCCACGACCGCGACGGCGACCACGGCGTACCGGCGGATCCCGGCCGCGACGGGTGCGCGCAGCCGGAGGGGGATCCCGGCTACGGCGGGTGCGCGCAGCCGGAGGGGGATCCCGGCCGCGGCGGGTGCGCGCAGCCGGAAGCGGGTCGCGTGCCGTCCTCGGCGGGAGTGGCGCAGGTGGCGGGGACCATGTGCCTGCACGTCGCTGAGCTGCTGTTCTTCGTCGGCGCCCGGGAGCATCCGGCGAGCCTAGGGGGGCCGGATCCGCAGGTGGAGCCGGGTGTGCGCAGCGGCCGACCGGACACCGGGCGGGCCGCACGCAGCCGCCGGGACGGTCGGCGAGGTGCACCTGGGCACGACGCATCCCACCGCCGGGCGGCCCGTGCGCCCGCGGCGTGCAGCAGGGCCGTCCGCCACACCGTCGTCACGCCCGGTAGCCGAGCAGCGTGGCCGGTCCCGTGTCCTCCGGCGGCCCGGATATGGTCCTCGCATCCGCCCGGCAGCCGTCACCCACCTCGGATGACACCGCGGCGGATCCGCTGAGTCGCGTCCACGCGAGCCGGGGAACCAAGCACCACCGGGGTGAATCCGCGGGGCCCGAGCCCCGAGGTAGGGCGATCTTCCCGCCCGAACCCGTCAGCTAACCCGGTAGGCGGCACCGGAAGGAGCACTCCGTGCGGCCATTGACCCGGCATCACCCGTGTCGCGGCACCTCGACCCGCGGCCCGGCCCGGTAACCCCCGACCCCCACCGCACCGGCCCGCGGCCGGCGTGGCAACAGCAGCCGTCATCCAGCATGTCTGTCGAGGTACCCGTGAGCTACCTGTACAAACCCAGGCACCACACTCCCGTCCCGTCGCGCTCCCGCGCGCTGCCGATCGCGGTCGCCGCGGCGGTCCTCGCACTGACGGTGGGCGTCGGCGTGGCCGTGCACGCCTCGGACCCCGCACCGGTGGCCGACGCGCAGTCGCTGACCTCCGCGGATCCGTCCGGGTCCGGCGCCGCCCCGGCCGCGCGTGAACGGCAGCGGACGCAGGCGGCGCCCGACGCCGCGGCCAACCCCACGAAGGCCCCCGCCGGTGCGGCGCCGTCCACGGCCGCCCCGCCCGCCGCGCCCGGCACCACCGCCCCGGCCGCACCCGCCGCCCCGGCGGCGAAGGAGCTCGCGTACCGGTTCGCCTGGCAGGAGAACTACTACTTCTGCGGCCCGGCGGCGACCCGGATCGCGCTGACAGCACGGGAGATGTACCCGTCCCAGTCCGAGGTCGCCCAGAGCCTGCGCACGACCGTCAACGGCACGAACTCCGCCGACGACACCACCCGCTCGCTCAACGAGTACACGAAGAGCTCCTTCTACAAGTCGCACTTCATCACCGGTCAGTCGGCCACCCAGGCGGAGATCGACCAGCTGCAGGCGGACGTCGTCCACGCGATCTCCAGCGGCTACGCCGTGGTCGCCAACATCGCCGGTTCCACCGTGGACGACAAGGGCGGCTCGCACTCATACCCGGGCGGCCACTACCTCACGGTCGTGGGGTACACCAACGGCGGCACGACGGTGAAGATCGCCGACCCCGCGGACGCCCTGGGCGTCGGGTACTACACGCTGACGACGGCCAAGCTCGCGCACTGGACCGCTCTGCGCGGCTACTCCGCCTGACGCTGCCGCCGGCGGCTCGCGGCGTTCTGCGGCCGCCGGCGGTTCGCGGTCACCGGCGTTTGGCGGTCACCGGCCCAGGGCCCGGACGCGGCTGGGTGGCCGGAACGCCTGGGCCGGTTGGCCGCGCAGCGCGCCCGCGATGGTCTGCGCGACGGCGGCGTTGACCGAGCCGGCGACGCCGCTGCCCACGTGGTCGTTCGGGTTGTCCACGTTGACCGCGATGCCGGCCGCCGCGATCTGCGGGGTGAAGCCGACGAACGTCTCGGTCGAGTTGTACTCGGAGCTGCCGGTCTTGCCCGCGACCGGGCGGCCGGCGAGGATGCCGGACACGTTCTCGGCCGTGCCGCCGTCGCACTTGCCGTACGCCGACGCCCGGCTGACCGGGCACCGTGCCGCGTCGGTCGCGGCGGCGGCCACGTCGGCGCTGACCGCCTGCCGGCACTTCGGGGTGGCGGCGTCGACCGCTTTGCCGTTGGTGTCGGTGATCGACAGCACCGGCAGCGGCTGGCAGTACAGGCCCCCGGCGGCGATCGACGCGTAGGCGTTGGCGAGGTCGAGCGGTGTGGTCGACGCGACGCCGAGGGTGAACGCTCCCCACTGGTCCGCCTTGGCCGCCATCGCCGCGTCCTCGGCGGAGCGGAACGTGATCCCGAGCCGCTGCGCCATCTCGACCGCGCGGCGCGCGCCGATCTGCTGTTCGAGCCAGACGAAGTAGGTGTTGACCGAGCGGCCGAAGCCGTTCCACATCGTCCGGTTCCCGTCCATCCAGCTCGGCGACTCGTTCCCCGGGCACCACTTGCCCCCGCAGCTGCCCGGGCCGCTGGCCGGCCACACGGTCGCTATCCGGCTCGGTGAGTTGAACGTGGTGCTCAACGGCATGCCCGCGTCGAGCGCGGCGAGCATGGTGAACATCTTGAACGTCGAACCCGCCTGGTACCCGGCGACGCCGCCACCGCCCGCGACGATCTGGTTGACGGTGTTCGGGTACAGCGGATGCTGGGGCGGGTTGGGACTCAGGCTGTAGTTGCGGTTGACGGCCATCGCGAGGACCCGGCCGCTGCCGGGGGTGACGACGGCCAGCGGCATCGACCGGGCGCTGCCGTAGCCGTAGACGCTCAGCGACTGGCTGAGCGCGATCGCCTGGATTCCCGGGTCGAGCGAGGTGACCACCGTGTAGCCGCCGGTGCGCAGCGCCTCGTCGCGGTCGGCGCGGGTGGCGCCGAACTCCGGCTGGCTGCCCCACCACTGGCGGAAGTAGTCGCAGAAGAAGCCCCAGTCGTTGTGCGCCTGCGGGACGGACACGCAGTTGTTCGGCAGGTCCCGCTCATTGATCTTCAGCTCCTGGGCCTGCGCCGCGGCGGCGTCCGCGGCGCTGATCGACCCCATCTTCGTCATCGCGTCGAGCGTGTACGCACGGCGCCGCAGGGCCGCGTCGCGGTCGCCGCTGATCGGGTTGTCGCCGTCCGGTGACTGCAGCAGCCCGGCGAGCAGCGCCGCCTCGGGCAGCGTCAGTTCCAGCGCCGACTTGCCGAAGTACGTCTGGCTGGCGGCGTAGACGCCGTAGGCGCCGGCCCCGAAGTAGGCGATGTTCAGGTACCCCTGCAGGATGTCCTGCTTGCTCAGGTGCTGCTCCAGCTTCGTCGCGTAGCGCATCTCGCGGATCTTGCGGGCGGGCGTGTCGGCGACCGCGTCGACCCGCTGCCGCGGCGACAGGCTCGGGTCGTTCTTCAGCACGTTGCGGACGTACTGCATCGTCAGCGTCGAGGCGCCCTGCTGGGCGCCGCCCCGGCCGTTGGAGACCAGCGCCCGCAGGACGCTTTTGCCGTCGACGCCGCGGTGCAGGTAGAAGCGGGTGTCCTCGGCCGCGACGACGGCCTGCTGGAGCACCGGCGCGATCTGGTCCAGCGGCACGTCCTTGCGGTTCTCGTCGTAGAACGTGGTGATGAGCGTCTTGCCGTCGTTGGCGTAGACGTAGGTGGCCTGCGGCGGCGGTGGCAGCGCCAGGTCCGCCGGGAGGTTCTCCCAGATGTCGCCGCCGGCGTTGACCGCGGAGCCGCCGATGAACGCGAACGGGAGCACCCCGGCGGCCACGACCAGACCCGAGATGACGCCGCACAGCACGAGGCGGACGAGCCCCCTGAGGAAGCGCGCCGGGCGCCCCGGCACCTCGGCCGCCGCACGTCGGGTGCCGGCGCTGTGCGCGGGCCGGCTTCGGGTGCGGACGAGGCGCATTGGCTTCTCCCCATGAGACAACGGTCGGTTCGCTTGCCGCCGATCCGAAGTGGACCGATGTGACCGGCGCGCCGCTACCCGGGGGGTGCCGGGGCAAACGGCGGGGCCGCCCCGCCGCCCGGATCGTCACCCCCGGGCGGGGTTCACCCGCCCGGAGGCCGGTGATCCCCTGGTGGGGAGGGATCGGATGACGCCCGGGCAATCGGGTGCCCGAGCCCGGCGGGCTCTGTTCGGCTGGATCGCGCGGCGCACTGTGGCCGTTCGAGCGGGGGCTCAGCCGGTACCGGCGCAGAGCCCACCGGCGACGGCTCACCGGCGACCGCCGACAGAGCGGCCCGCGACCCGACACCGCTGCCACGCGAGGCGACCGAAGGGAAACGACGCCATGTGCGGCTTCCTGATGTACGTGGGGGACTTCGCCATCTCCCCAGAGACCCTTGGACAGGTGGAACGGCAACTCGAGTTGCTCGACCACCGCGGCCCCGACGACATGGCCCTGGAACGGGCAGGACAATGCGTGGCGGCCGGTTTCAAACGGCTCGCCATCATCGACGTGAACGGCAGCCGGCAGCCGCTGCGGTACCCGCCGAGCGGGCCGGACGCCGGCCGGTGGACGCTGGTCTTCAACGGCGAGATCTACAACTTCGAGGCGCTGCGCGAGGAGCTGATCCGCGAGCACGGCGCCGAGTTCGCCACCGACGGCGACAGCGAGGTGGTCGCCGCCGCCTACCACTACTGGGGCGACGCTGCCCTCGGCCGGTTCCGCGGCATGTTCGCGTTCGCCCTCTGGGACGAGGCCACCGAGACGGTGCACGCGGCGCGGGACCAGTTCGGGATCAAACCGCTGTACTACCTGCCGACCCCCGAAGGGCTGTGGCTGTCCAGCGAGAAGGCGCCGCTGCTGGGGGTCGCCGGCGGGGACCTCGACCAGACCGCGCTGTCGCTCTACCTGACGATGCAGTACGTGCCCGAGCCGTACACCCTGCACCGGCACATCGCGCGGCTGCCCAGCGGTGGCCTGCTCACCCGCGCGTTCGGCTACCCGCCGGTGATCCGGCGGCACTCCAGGCCCAAGTTCCGCCCGGACCCGGCGGCCGACGAACAGTCCATTGTGGACGAGCTGCGGGCCGCGCTGCGCGAGAGCGTGCGCTGCCACCTGCGTGCGGACGTCCCGGTCGGCGCGTTCCTGTCCAGCGGGATCGACTCGACCGCCATCGTCGCGCTCGCCGCCGAGGTCCATCCCCGCCTGCACGCCTTCACCGCCGGCTTCGACACCGCCACCGCCTACTCCGAGCTCGACGTCGCCGAACGCTCGGCCCGTCACCTCGGCGTCGACCTCGTGCCCACCATCGTCAAACCGGAACAGGTGATGGCGGCGCTGCCACGCATCATCTGGCACCTCGGCGACCCGGTCGCCGACCCGTCGATCGTCCCGCTGTACTTCCTGGCGCAGACGGCCGCCGAACACGTCACCGTGGTCCTGTCGGGCGAGGGCGCCGACGAGCTCGCCGGCGGCTACACCATCTACCGGGAGCCGCGCTCCCTCGCCCCGGTGCGCCGCCTCGGCGAACCGCTCCAGCGCGGCCTGCGCGCCCTGGCCCGGGCGTTCCCCGACGGGGTCAAGGGCAAGAGCTACCTGCAACGGGCCACGACACCGATCGAGACCCGGTACTTCGGCAACGCCCGGGTCCTCGGCAACGAGGAGAAGGCACGGATCCTCCTGGGCGGCGAAACGGGGGTCGACCACCAGCACGTGACCGCGGCCCTCTACGCCGAGGCGGCGTCCCTCGACGACGTCACCACCATGCAGCACATCGACGTCAACACCTGGCTGCCCGGCGACATCCTCACCAAGGCAGACCGGATGTCGATGGCACACTCGCTGGAACTGCGCGTGCCCTTCCTGGACAAGGGCGTGTTCGAGGTCATGTCCCGGCTGCCCGACCGGCTGAAGGTCCCGGCCCGCAGCCGGACCACCAAGTACGCCCTGCGCCGCGCCCTCACGGGCATCGTGCCGGACTTCATCACCGACCGGCCGAAGCTCGGCTTCCCGACACCGGCCCGGCGGTGGCTGCGCACGGAACTCGCGGAATGGGCCCACCACGTGCTGTCCACGTCGGGTACCGGCCACCTGATCGACCTCGACTACGCGCACGAAATGCTGCAGGAGCACGAACGCGGCGAGGCCGACAACGCCCGGAAGCTGTGGATCCTGCTGACGTTCTGCCTGTGGCACGGCATCTTCGTCGACGGCTCGGTCGTGCCCACCCTGCCCGAACGCCGCCCCCGCCCTGTGGGCACCGGCTGACACCCACCACCGGCCCGCGCACGCGTGCTGTGCCGCGCGCACTGGACTGCGTGGGTGCTGGACTGCGCGCGTGCAGGGCCGTGCGGGTGCAGGGCCGTGAGGGCGCTGGATCGTGAGGGTGCCGGACCGTGCGAATGCTGGACCGTGCTCGGGCTGGACCGTGTGCGGGTGCCGGGCCGTGCGGGTGCCGGATCGTGAGGGTGCCGGACCGTGCTCGGGCTGGACCGTGTGCGGGTGCCGGGCCGTGCGGTGCCGGGCGGGGGCAGGCCTCGTGCATGCTGGATCTCGTGCGCGCCGGGCGGGTGCGCGTGCTGGCCTCTCGTGCGCATGGGCGTCGCGGCCGGCGGAAGCGCCTTTCCCGGCGGTCTCCCGCACAGGCCGAGGTTCCGTGTCTGGCCGGGTGGCGTCGCGCGCATCACGCCACCGCCGGGCCGGCACGGTGAACCACCTGGTGGTCCGCGCGCTGTGCCTCATGCGTGCCGTGCCTCGTGCGTGCCGGACCTCGTGCGCCGGCGCTGCGCCGCGGTGGGCCGAAAGCGGGCGGAACGTTCCTCCGGCTCCGGGCGGACGCAGGTCCCATGGCTGGCCGGTGGTGTCACGCGCGTATCGAGCCATCTCCGGTCCGCGCGGTAAGCCGTCCGCTCGTCGGCATGCGCGCTGGTCTGCGTGCGTCGTGCCCGGCGGACCGCAGGCCAGCGGACCCTCCTCCCGGCGGTCTCCCGGGCGGGCGTGGTTCCATGGCTGGCCGGTGGTGTCACGCGCGTATCGAGCCATCTCCAGTCCGCGCGGTGAGCCGTACGCCGGTCCGCCGGTCCCCATGCCGGTCGGTCCGCATGCTCGCCGGTCTGCGTGCGTGCCGGACCTCGTGCGTCGCGCCCGGCGCACCGCAGGTCGGCGGAACAGTCCGCCCCGCGGTCTCCCGGCGGCCGCAGGTCCCACATCCGACCCTGGTGGCATCACACGCGCATAGAGCCCCCACCCGCCCCGCCCGACGAGCCGCCCGCCGGTCCACCGGACGCACGTCCCCCCAGGAGGCCGGCCGTCGCCGGCGGGGAGGTGCGGGCGGCGGCGCCGATCACGACGGGTCCGGATCGTTGAGGGCGTCGAGGACCTGCTGGCCGAACTTGGCGAGCTTGTTCTCCCCGACACCGCTGACCGTCGACAGCTGCGCCAGCGTCGCCGGCGCCTCCGTGGCGATCTGCCGCAGTGTCGCGTCGTGGAAGATGACATACGCCGGGACGCCCTGCTCCTTCGCCGTCGCCGAACGCCACGCCCGCAGCCGCTCGAACAGCGGCGCCGCCTTGGCCGGCAGCTCCGCCGCGGCGGCCGCGCCGCGCTGCTTGGCGACCTTCGCCGCCGACACGGGCCGCTCCGGCTCCCGGCGCAGCATGACCTGCCGGCGCCGGCCGAGCACCTCAGCGCTGTCGTCGGTGAGCACCAGCGTGCCGTAGTCACCCTCGACGGCGAGCAGGCCCTGCGCGAGCAGCTGCCGCACCACCGCCCGCCACTCGGCCTCGCGCAGGTCGGCGCCGACCCCGAACACCGTCAGCTCGTCGTGGTGCCACTGCACGACCTTGTCGGTCTTCTTGCCGAGCAGGATGTCGATGCACTGCCCGGCGCCGAACTTCTGGTTGCGCTCCTTCTGCAGCCGGAACACCGTCGACAGCAGCTTCTGCGCGGGCACCGTGCCGTCCCATGACTCGGGCGGGCTCAGGCACGTGTCGCAGTTGCCGCACGGCCCGCTCTGCTGCCCGAAATAGGCCAGCAGCTGCACCCGCCGGCACTCGACCGTCTCGCACAGCGCGAGCATCGCGTCGAGGTGCCGGCCCAGCCCGCGCCGGTGCGCCGCGTCGCCCTCCGAGCTGTCGATCATCTTGCGCTGCTGGACGACGTCCTGCAGGCCATAGGCCAGCCACGCGTTGGACGGCAGGCCGTCGCGGCCGGCGCGGCCCGTCTCCTGGTAATAGCCTTCCACCGACTTCGGCAGGTCCAGGTGCGCGACGAACCGCACGTCGGGCTTGTCGATGCCCATCCCGAACGCGATCGTCGCGACCATGACCAGGCCGTCCTCCCGCAGGAACCGGGACTGGTTGTCGGCGCGGGTCCGTGCGTCGAGGCCCGCGTGATAGGGCAGCGCCGCGATGCCGTTGTCCTTCAGGAAGTCGGCGATCTTCTCCACGCTGGCGCGGGACAGGCAGTAGACGATGCCGGCGTCGTTGGGGTGCTCGGTGCGCAGCAGGTCCAGCAGCTGCCGCCGCGGCTCCGCCTTCGGCACGATCCGATACTGGATGTTGGGCCGGTCGAAGCTCGACACGAAGTGCCGCGCCTCGGCCAGCCCCAGCCGGGTGGCGATCTCCTTGTGGGTGGCCGTCGTCGCGGTCGCCGTCAGCGCGATCCGCGGCACGTCGGGCCACCGCTCGTGCAGCACCGAGAGGTTGAGATAGTCGGGCCGGAAGTCGTGGCCCCACTGCGACACGCAGTGCGCCTCGTCGATCGCGAACAGCCCGATCCTTCCCCGCTCCAGCAGTCGCATCGTCTGCGGGGACGCGAGTGCCTCGGGCGCGAGATACAGCAGGTCGAGCTCGCCGCCGACGAACGCGGCCTCGACCGCCCGGCGGCTGTCGAAGTCGAGCGTCGAGTTGACGAACCCGGCCCGCACACCCAGTGCCGTCAGCGCGTCGACCTGGTCCTGCATCAGCGCGATCAGCGGCGAGATCACCACCCCGGTGCCCTCGCGGACGAGTGCCGGGATCTGATAGCACAGCGACTTGCCGCCGCCGGTCGGCATCAGCACGAGCGCGTCGCCGCCGCCGATGACGTGCTCGATGATCTCCTGCTGGCTGCCCCGGAACGTGTCATAACCGAACACCCGGCGCAGAACCTCGGTCGCCGGCCCGGCCGTCTCAACCCCCACGGTGCTGTCCACGCGGCGATTCTACGAGCGGCGACCGACAAGAATCAGCGCCGTGACGATCGGTGGACGACGCGGCTACTGGCTGAACACGATCGGGCGGACCTCGATCGCGTTCCACTTCGCGTCGGGGATCATGGCGGCGAGCTCCACCGCCCGCTCCTTCGATTCGCACTCCACCAGGTAGAAACCGGCGAGGAACTCCTTGGCCTCCACGTACGGCCCGTCGGTGACCGTCTCGGCGCCGGCCCGGATCCGGACCACGGCGCTCTCCTTCGGCTGGGCCAGGGCGTGCGTGCTCACCATCTCACCCGATTCGGTGATCGTGGCGATGAACCGGTCGTGCCCGGCCATCACCTCGTCGACGTCCGCCTGCGTCAGGGTCTCCCAGACGTCCGGGTTCATGTGGATCAGCAGCAGGTACTTCACGGGAACGCTCCTTGTCGTCGGGTGCTTCGCACAGACAGGTCGGAGCCGTCGCGCGCCGCTCTACACGTCGCTCAGGAATTTTTGACCGCGGCCGGCAGGGGCAGCGACCGGGTCAGCTTGGTCAGGGCCGTCGCCGCCTTCGCGAACTGGGTGCCGTTCGGATGCACGGTCAGCACCGCGACGATGTACCGGTCGCTGTCACCGACCGTGCCCGTCGTGTGCAGTACCTCACCGCTCATGTCCAATGCGTTCGGCGCGGCGACGTCGACGAACCGGCCCGGCGTGGCGTCCTGGAACGCGGCCGGAGCGGCGCACGGCGTGGCCGGGTCGTCGCCGAAACCGGACCAGCCCTGCTTCGCCGACCACGGCTTGCGGAACGTGCTCGGGATGCCGAAGGACTGGTCGTACCTGTCGGTGCCGCACTTCGTCGACGCGTGCAGGTTGCCCATGATGTAGTCGCGTACCGGCGCCGGTGCCTTGTCGAGGATGTACTGGTAGACGCGCACCAGGTCGCCCGCGCTCACGGCGGTGTACCCCCAGTAGCCCGGCTGGTTGGCCGGCGGCGGGGCGGTGTCCTGCAGCCCGAGCCGCTGCGCCATCCGGGTCACGATCTCCCGCTGCCCGTTGGCCTTCCACAGTCCCGTCGCCGCGCTGTCGTCGCTGCTCTGCAGCATCACGTCGAGTTTCGGCCGGTCGGCCGCCGCGACCGTGTAGGACGGACCCTTGTTCCAGAAGTAGTCCAGCGCGATCAGCAGCTTGACCAGCGACGCCGACCTGAAGCGCCAGCTCGCCTTCTGCTGGACCACGAACGACCCCTGCTGCCGGTCGAAGATCACGATCCCCGCCGTCACTCCGGCCGGCACCGCGACCGTTGCCGCGCCCGACGGTGACGGGCTGGCCGCCGCGGAGGACGCGGAGGGTCCCGCCGAGGGGCTGTCCACGGCGCCGCTGCCCGACCGGGCGGGCTGGGCGGTCTGCGCGGCGCTGGGGTCCCCGGATCCGCACCCGGCCAGGACGAGCAGCGTGACGCCCGTGACCACGGCGCCGAGCGCGAACCTCGCCCGCCGTGCCGCCGGCCGGGTGACCAGGGTCGAAAGCATGGTTCATCCTCACGCGTCCGTCTGCCTGAGCACAAACCCGGGCGGTATTTGGCGTGAGGCGCCCGGGGCGGGAGCGTTCACCGAGGCCGGGCCGGGTCCGGCGTGCGTCACCATGGCGGGGTGGGGGACCGGGGGCGTCCGTGGTGGGCCGTTCTCGTGCTGGCGGTTCCGGTGGCGCTGCTCCTGGCGGGGTTGTGGGAGGCGATCGCGCTGTTCGCGGCGGTGTGCGCCGGTCTGGCCGCGCCGGTGCTGGCCCGGCAGTGGTCGGACCGCCGCAGGGAGCGGGCCGTACACGCGCGGGGGATCGCGGAATGGTCCGGCCATCTGCCGCTGGAGTGCGTCGTCGGGTTCTGGGAGGTGAGCGTCGGCTCCGCGTTCCGGTTCGGGGCGGGCGTGCCGGTCCGGCTCGCCGGCAGGCCCCTCGGGCTGCTGCTGGAGGCCCGGCGCTCGACGGGAGCGCCGGTGCTGATCGACTGGTCGGATGTCGCGTCGGTACGGTGCGTCGCCGGCATCCGCGCGACCGGCTGGGGAAGGGTCGGCCTGCTGCCGTTCGACATCGTGGAGATCGGCCTGGACGGCGGCGGGGTGCTGCCGTTCGCCACGTTCGACGCGTCCGGGTTGGCAGAGCTGATCACGCAGAACGGCGGTGAGCGTTCCGGCACGGTGCGTGGCTGACTTGCGCCGGTTTCTGGCGGTTCCGTACGGTGGTCTTCCATGGCAGAGCTGATCGAGGTCGGTGTCTGGTTCGAGGCCCGGCCGATCACCGTTGAGCAGGGCGTCGACCGCTTCGAGGCGCTGCGGCGCGGCGACACGGCATGGGCCGTGGCGGACCCGGGGATCGAGCGTTTTCACCGTGAGGTGACCGCCGGGGTCGACGCCGGATGGTGGGCCGTCCCGGTCGTCGTGGCGGACACGCACGTGCTGCTCCTCCTCCGCTCGGACACGCCCGAGGAGGTGCTGAGCCTCGTCCACAAGCTGGCCGACGAGTGCGAGCTGCTGTGCTTCCAGCGCCCGGGGCGGCACCAGCCCGCCGCGTTGTGGCAGCCGCGTCGCCTGCTCAAGGTGCCGGTGCCCCGGATGTCGACCGAGGACGGCTCGCTCGCGCACCATCCGACCGGTGACGACATCCGGGAGTTCCTCGGCCGGCTCGACGACGACAACCGCTCCGCCGTGCTGTGGCGGGGCGACGGTTCGTCGATCCGCGTCACGTACGTGCCGGCGCAGCGCAACTGGCAGGTCGAGACCGACGACGGTTCCGCCGTCCTCGAGGACCTCACCGGCGTGGTCGAGCGGTTCGAGGCGTTCGCACACTCCTGAGCCTGTTTGTCGGCGTTGTGGGCGGACACTCGTCGGCGTATGCTCGTGTACGAGTAAACGGCGGCGAGTAGTCCCGGGGGTGAAGCATGGCGAAGCGGCGCAAGGTCGCCAACCTGCTCGGCCTCCAGCTGCTCGCCATGCTGGTCGAGCGGCCCATGCATCCCTATGAGATGGCCACCGAGCTGCGCGGCCGCGGCAAGGAGCACGACCTCAAGATCCAGTGGGGTTCGCTCTACACCGTCGTGCAAAACCTGGAGAAGCACGGATTCATCGAAGCGGCGGAGACGACCCGGGAAGGTCGCCGGCCCGAGCGCACGGTGTATCAGCTGACCCAGGCGGGCCACGACGAGGCCCTCGACTGGCTGCGCGAGATCATCGGCACCCCCGAGCGGGAGTTCCCGAAGGTCAGGACGGCGCTGTCGGTCCTCGGCATCCTCCCGCCCGACGAGGTGATCGACCTCGTCGAGCGGCGTCTCGCCGTCCTCGACCGGCACCTCGCCGAGGAGCGCGCCGACCTGGCCAGGACCCAGGACGTCGTGCCGAGGATCTTCCTCGTCGAGATCGAGTATTCGATCGCCGTCGAGCAGGCGGAGGCCGACTGGCTGCGCGGGTTCCTCGCCGAGCTCAAGGCCGGGACACTGCCCGGCATGGCCGCCTGGCGCAACTACCACGACACCGGGGAGCTGGACATCGAGGCGTTCAGCGACCCGTGAGCCGGGGCCCTGGACATCGACGCGTTCAGCGACCCGCGAGACGGGTCCTGGACGTCCAGGCGTCCAGCGACCCCGGGAGACGCACGAAGCCCCGGTCCGGTGCGGGAACACCGGCCCGGGGCCTGACCTCGACCGATCCCGCGGGAACGAGCCCGGCGAAGGTGTGTGCAACCGCCAGGATAGCGAATTCCCTCGGGACCGGTCCGGACCAACGGAACCGGAGACCACCATGTCCGCTGCCGTCACGGCACACGACCTCGTCAAGACGTATCCCATGGGCGTCACCGCCCTCGACCGGCTGTCCCTCACCGTCCGGCCGGGCGAGGTGCTCGGCCTCCTCGGGCCCAACGGGGCCGGCAAGTCGACCACCGTCAAGATCCTCACCACGCTCACCCGCCCCGACTCGGGCACCGCGACCGTCTGCGGCCACGACGTGCTGCGCCACCCCGGCCGCGTCCGCCGCGTCATCGGCGTCGTCTCGCAGCGCTCCGGCCTCGACCCGGCCGCGTCCGGCCGGGACAACCTGACCCTGCAGGGCCACCTGTTCGGGATGCGCGGCCCGGCGCTGCGCCGCCGTGTCGACGAGCTCCTCGACACCTTCGGTGTCGCCGACGCCCAGCACCGGCCCGTCCGCGACTGGTCCGGCGGCATGCAGCGCCGCCTCGACGTCGCGCTCGGCCTCGTGCACCGCCCGGCCGTGCTCTTCCTCGACGAGCCGACGACCGGGCTCGACCCGGCCGGCCGCGCGTCGCTGTGGACGGAGATCGCCCGCCTCGCCGGCGCCGACCTCGCGATCCTGCTCACCACCCACTATCTCGACGAGGCCGACCGGCTCGCCGGCCGCGTCGCGATCGTCGCCGGCGGCAGGATCGTCACCGAGGGCACCCCCGACGCCCTCAAGGCCGAGCTCCGCGGCGACGCCGTGCACCTGGAGCTGCGGCACTCCGAGTCCGCCTCCGACGCGATGCGCGTGGTGCGGGCGATGCCGGGGCTGCGCGACGTCGCCGTCGAGCGGCGGCGGCTGTCCGCCCGCGCCGACGACGGAGCCGCCGCGGTCCCCGGCGTCCTCGCCGCCCTCGACGCCGCGGGCCTGCCGGTCGCCAGCGTCACCGTCGCCCGCCCGTCCCTCGACGACGTGTATCTCAAGCACGCCGGCCAGCGCATCGAGGTGGCGGCGTGAGCGGCGTCGTCTGGCTGACCGCCCGCCGGTTGAAGGTGTTCGTCCGGCAGCCCGCGTTCCTGGTCATCATGCTCATCCAGCCCGCGATCTGGCTGTTCCTGTTCGGCAACCTGTTCCGCCGGGTCGTGGAGCTGCCGGGCTTCGGCACCGGCAGCTACCTCGACTATCTCGTGCCGGGCGTGGTCGTCATGAGCGCCGTGTCGGCCAACATGTGGTCCGGCATGGGCGTCCTCGAGGAGATCGACCGCGGCACCATGAACCGGTTCCTGATCACCCCGGTCAGCCGCGGCGCGATCCTCAACGCCGCCGTCGTCGAGCAGGCCATCAGCACCACCGTGCAGTCGCTGATCATCGTGCTGCTCGGGATGGCCGCCGGCGCGAGCTTCCCCGGCGTCCCGCTGATCGCCGCGGCGGTCCTGCTCGGCACCGTGTTCAGCGCGTTCTCCAACACGATCGGCATGCTCGCCCGGCAGCGCGAGACCCTCATCGGCCTCAACACGTTGCTGCTGCTGCCGCTGACGTTCCTGTCCTCGGCGTTCATCGCGAAGGACCTGATGCCCGGCTGGATGCAGGCGGTCGCCGCCGCCAACCCGGTCAACTGGGCCCTCGAAGCGGGCCGCGACACACCTGACCTGGCCGCCGGCGGCGGCCTGCTCGTCCTCGCCGCGGCCATGGTGTGGCTGTCGACCCGGACCTTCCGCACCTATCAGAAAGCCGCCTGACCCTTCACCTCTGCACGCTTCTCACGGCGAGCTGGACGCGGTGGTGTGCCGGGGACACCGCCTCGTCCAGCATCGCCGCGGCCAGGTCCTCATACGTCGTCGTCCCGTCCGGGAGCCGGCCGTCGCCGGTCAGCTCGTAGGTCCCCGTGCCGGGCTCGTCGACCAGTTCCATCGTCGGCGTGAACAGCACCCAGTCCACGGCGCTCCGGCGCAGTTCCGCCGCTTCGGCCGCCCGGCCGAGGGAGAACGGCCGGTAGGCGTCGGGGAAGCCGGCCGCCTCGTACAACTTCACCCCGTCCGGCCCGTCGAGGGTCGTCGCGAGGCCCACCACCAGCAGCCGCCCGACCCCGGCCCGGGCGAGCCCGTCGAGCAGGGCGCGGGTGCCGTCCCCGTACAGCGTCGCGGGGTCGACGTCCGGCGTGTACACCGCGCTGACCGCGACGTCGTGCCCCGCGGCGACGGCCGCGACCGACGCCGCGTCCGTCACGTCCCCGGCGACCGCGCCGTCGACGTCCGGGTGCCTGCCGGGGTCCCGCACGACCGGTGTCACCCGCAGCCCCCGCTCCCGCGCCCCGGCCGTGATCCGCCGACCGGCCCGTCCACCCGCTCCGAACACCACCAATGAGGTCATGCCGGCGACCGTAGGACCCGAGACCCCGGTAACTGCAACGTAACTGGCTCATGAGCTACGTTCGGCAGCGTGAGCGAACCACTGCCGCGCGACCTGTTCGACCCCGCGTGCCCGTCGAACGCCACGCCGTTCCAGATCGGCGACAAGTGGGCCGGGATGGTCCTCGTCTGCCTGGAGGCCGGGCCACGCCGCTTCACCGAGCTGCGCGTGCCCATGCACCGCGTCTCCGCGAAGGTCCTCGCCGAGACCCTCCGCGCCCTCGAACGCGACGGCATGGTCACCCGCACCGCCTACGACGAGGTCCCGCCCCGCGTCGAGTACGCGCTGACCCCTCTCGGCCGGACCCTGTTCCCCGCGATGGACGCCTGCCGCGCCTGGGCCGCCGAACACCTCCCCGCGGTCCTCGACGCCCGTGAGCAGTACGCGGGCAGGACCGCCTGATGTCCGCCGCACAACCAGCACGCCCGCAGGAGCGCATGATGTTCCACCGGTACGTCGCGATCGGCGACAGCACCACTGAAGGCATGGACGACCCGGACGGCGCCGGTGGCTACCGCGGCTGGGCCGACCGCTTCGCCACCCACGTCGCCCGCGCGCAGCCGGACCAGCCGCTCGAATACGCGAACCTCGCGATCCGCGGCCGCACCACCGCCCGCATCCGCGCCGAGCAGCTCCAACCGGCCGTGGATCTCGCACCCGACCTCGCGACCGTCGTCGCCGGCATGAACGACATCCTGCGCGGCTCGTTCGACGTCGCCGCCGTCGCCGACGACCTGCGGGCGATGCAGGAGGCCCTCGTCACCCGCGGCGCCACCGTCATCACGTTCACGCTGCCGGACCCGGCACCCGTGATGCCCATCGCCAAACCGCTGCGCGGCAGGGTCGTCGCCCTCAACGCCGCGATCCGCGCGGCGTGCGCCGCCAGCGGCGCGATCCTGCTCGACCTCGGCGCGCATCCGGTGGCGTCCGACCCGCGCCTGTGGAGCGACGACCGGCTGCACGCCAACAGCGCCGGCCACGAACGCATCGCCGCCGCCCTCGCCCACGCAGCCGGCCTCCCCGGCACCGACGACTCGTGGACGCTGCCCCTCCCGTCGGTCCCGCCGCGCCGCCGCCACGAGGTCCTCCGGGCCGAGCTCGCCTGGGGCCGCCGTCACCTGCTCCCGTGGGTCGGCCGCCACCTGCGCGGCAAATCCTCCGGCGACGACCGCTTCCCCAAACGTCCCGACCCGTCCCCGGTCGACCTCCCCGGCACCTGACCGCGCGGCCCCCAGTCGCCTGACCGTGCGGCTCCCCGGCCGCCTGACCGTGCTGCTCCCCGGCGCCTTGCCGGGGTGCTGCTCCCCGGCGCCTGACCGTGTGCCGCTCCCCGGCGCCGCGACCGCCCACGGGCTCGGGCCCGTCGCGCCGCCGCACCCCGTCGTCACCGCGCGGCCGTCCGACCACCATGACCGCGGTCTCCGACGTGCCCGGTTCCGTAGTGCGGTCCCGAGCGATCGGCAGGGGATTCGTCTGCGGATTCGTCAGGGGATCAGGACGACCTTGCCCCGGACGTGGCCGGACTGGCTCAGGTCGTGGGCGGCGGCGGCCTCGGACAGCGGGAAGACCCGGTCGACCGGCATCGAGAACCTGCCCTGCCGGTACAGGTCGGCCGCCTCCTCCAGGGCGTGCCACGCGCGGCCCTCCGAACCGTCGGTCACCCGGGCGCCGAGCTTCGGGGCGTCGAAGTCGGCCAGGCTGACCACGTCCGAGGGCGCCGAGGTGAGCGTGACCAGCTCCGCGACGGCGCCGTGGCCCGCGGCGTCGAGAGCGGCGTCGACGCCCTGCGGCGCGGCGGCGCGGATCCGGTCGGCCATGCCTTCGCCGTACGTGACGGGGACGGCGCCGAGCGTCCGCAGAAACTCATGGTTGCGCTCGCTGGCGGTGCCGACGACCGTCGCGCCGCGGGCGATGGCCAGCTGCGTCGCGGCGATGCCGACCCCGCCGGCGGCGCCGTTGACGACGACCGTCTGACCCTTCTCGACCCCGAGCAGCGCGAGCGCCCGCCCCGCCGCCTCGACGACCCCGGGCAGCCCGGCGGCCTCCTCGAACGACATCCCCTCGGGCTTCGCCACCCAGAACTTCAGCACCGCGAACTCGGCGGCGCCCCCACCGGCCGCGAGCCCGAACACCTCGTCACCGACCCGCGGCAGGTCGCCCGCGTCCGTGCCGGCGGGACCGACCGCGTCGACGACGCCTGACACGTCACCGTGCGGGATCACCGGGAGCCGGGTCGGCGTGGTGTCACCGAACGCCCCGCTGCGCACCTTCCAGTCGAACGGGTTGATCCCCACCGCCCGCACCCTGATCCTGACCTGTCCGGGCCCTGGCTGGGGCTCGTCGACGTCGACGACGTGCAGGACGCTCGACGGACCGTACTCGGAATACCGCAACGCTTTCACGGGATGAGACCTCCGATGCTGGACGGGCTGGACGGGCTGGACGGGCTGGACGGGCTGGACGGGCTGGACGGGCTGGACGGGCTGGACGGGCTGGACGGGCTGGACCGCGAACGTGGCGGACAGGCTGCCCGACGAACAAGGCGAACGGCCGAGCGGACAACAGGCTGCCGATACCCGGCAATCCCCGGATCACCCACCCGAACAGCCCACCGATCGCAGGCCGCCGGGACTCCTGATGCGCAGGGCGGTCAACCCCGGCCGGCACCGAAATCCACGGCACTGAAATCGGAACGGCAATCGAGCTCGAGACGGCAATCGAGGGCGAGACGGCAATCGGGGTTGGGTGGCAGACGACGAGATCGGCGGACAACAGGAGCAGCGGGAGCGGCAGGGTCAGGTGTTGAGCGGGCGGCGGGCCACCAGCAGGACGTGCGTGTCGGGCCACGGCAGCGGCGCCCCGTCAACGGTCGACAATGCGGCGACCGGAGCGAGCCGGTGATCGACGATCCAGTCGTTGCGCCAGGAGTGTGAAGCGCCGTCGACCTCGAAGCCGATGTCGGTCAGCAGCGCCTTCCAGTCGGCGAACTCCAGGCCGCAGAACTGCTCGTGCGCCTCCGACAGCCAGTTGTCCGGATAGTCCTTGTGGGTGAGGAACTCCATCGCGTCGCCGAGGGCGATGTCGACGGTGCCGTCGGGCTGGGCGTCGAACGGCAGCGGGAAGTGGAAGTCGGTGGCGAACCGCTCCAGCCGCGCCCGTGTGGGCAGCCCCTCGACGTGCGCGGCGATCTCGTCGCGGGACATGTCCGAGAGGTCTGCGAGCGCTTCCGCGGGGGCGCCCTGCAGCGCGAGCCGCACCCGCAGGTCGCGGTTGTCGGGGCCGCACACGTCGGAGTTGATCCAGACGCCGCCGGGGACCGTGTGGTCGTAGATGGCCTGCGCGAAGCGGCGCAGCGAGTCCATCCGCTGCCCATAGGACCAGATCTCGTGGGTCAGCGCGAACGTCAGCGTCGTGTCGACCGACCGTGGCTCGAACACGGCGCCGCCCAGCACATTGCGGCAGTAGAAGTAGACGTTGGGGTTGGTGAACCAGCCCTGCGCCTTGCGGTGCACGCACTCCTCGAACAGGTGCCTGGCGACCTCGACGCCGATCAGGTCGCTCTCGCGCAGCGCCGGCTCCCGGTCGGCGAGGGCGAGGACCGCCCCGGCGCCGCACCCGACGTCGACGATCCTGCCCGGGCGCACGTGCCGGCGCACGAGGTCCCATTTGCGCTCGGCGCTGGCCTCGAACGCCTCGGCATAGGTGCGGTAGTCACGGGTGGTGGTGAGGCCGCCCTCCTCGCCGACGACCGGGTCGTTGACGACCTGGGCGACCTGCTCGCCGAGCCGATACCGGTCGAAGACGTCGAGGCTCGCCGGGTGCGCCAGCTCCCGCCAGGCCGGGTCGCCCGCGGCGAGCCGCAGCAGCACGTCCCACGGCCGGTCCGGCGCCGGGTCGTGCTCGGCCTCGACGCCGGCGATCGCGAACCCGAGCTCGGCATACATCGCCGCGACCTCGGGCGTCGAGCACGCCACCACCGTGTCGTGCGGGGTCAGCGTGCGGCCGAGCACCGACTCGACACTCTTGAGGGTGACGTCGGCGAACCGGTCGGTGTGCGCGGTGTCGAACACGGGCACCACCAGGGACCGCAGCCCCTCCTGGACGCTGAACCGCTCGATCGCCGCCTGCCGCCGGTCATAGCCGACGGGGTTGCGTTTGGTGTTCTGATGGTTGGCGCTCGTCACCGCCCACACGACCGTCCGCCCGCCGTCACCGGCGAGCCCGCGCAGGTAGTCCGCCTGGAACCTGGTCAGCAGGTGATGGCGGCCGGGGAACAGGACGAAGCGCTCCACGCCTCAGCCCTCGGCGGGTGCCGGGTCGGCGCTCTGCACGACCTCGAACTCCAGCAGGCTGGACCCGGACGCGACCGGCTTGGCCCGCTCACCCGAGTGCGCCTCCATCGCGGGTCCCTTCACCCACGCCTGGAAGTCCTCCTCGGTCTCCCACCGCGTGTAGACGAAGTAGCGGGTCTCGCCGGCCACGGGGCGCAGCAGCTCGAAGCCCAGGAACCCCTTCGACCCCTCCACGGCACCGTGCCGCGCGCCGAACCGTCGCTCCAGCTCAGGGCCGGCACCTTCAGGGACCTCGATCGCGTTGATCTTCACAACCGCCATGCCACCAACCCTAGCGGCCCCCACCGACATTTCCCGTCGGCCGGGCTTCGGCGGTACCGACGCCGCGGACGCAGACAAGTCGGTGGGCCGCGGCAGGAGGCGGGTGCGAGAATCGCGGCGTGACCGATGTGCTTGATGATCTGCAGTGGCGTGGCCTGATCGCGCTTTCGACGGACCTCGACGAATTGCGCGCCGAGATGGCGAAGGGCCCGCTGACGTACTACTGCGGGTTCGACCCCACCGCGCCGAGTCTGCACATCGGCAACTTCCTGCAGATCCAGACCGTCCGCCGGCTCCAGCTCGCGGGGCATCGACCCCTGGCGCTGGTCGGCGGGGCGACGGGCCTGATCGGCGACCCGCGCCCGACCGCGGAGCGCCAGCTCAACTCGGCGGACACGGTCGCGGAGTGGGTGGAGCGGATCCGCGGGCAGATCGAGCCGTTCCTCGACTTCACCGGCGACAACGCGGCGCAGATGGTCAACAACCTCGACTGGACCGCGCCCATGTCCGCGATCGACTTCCTGCGTGACATCGGCAAGTACTTCCGGGTCAACAAGATGCTGACCAAGGACGCCGTGAGTGCCCGGCTCAACTCCGATGCGGGTATCAGCTACACCGAGTTCAGCTACCAGATCCTGCAGGGCATGGACTTCCTGGAGTTGTTCCGCCGGCACGGGTGCCGCCTGCAGACGGGCGGCAGCGACCAGTGGGGCAACCTGACGGCGGGCACGGATCTCATCCGCAGGGTGACCGGCGAATCGGTGCACCTGCTGGCGACGCCGCTGCTGGTCAACAGCGCGGGGGACAAGCTCGGCAAGTCCACCGGCGGCGGAAGCCTGTGGATGGATCCGTCGATGACGTCGCCTTACGCGCTGTACCAGTACTTCGTGAACCTCGAGGACGACCTGGTCGGCGGGCTGCTGCGCAAGCTGACGTTCCTGACCAGGGAGGAGATCGAGGCCCTGGAGAAGGAGACGGCCGACCGCCCCGCCGCCCGGCTCGGGCAGCGGCGGCTCGCCGAGGAGATCACCCGGATCGTGCACGGTGCGCACGAGACCGAGCAGGTGATCGGCGCTTCGCAGGCGCTGTTCGGCCGTGGGGAGCTCGCGACGCTCTCCGCGTCGACACTGCGGGCCGCGTTGTCGGAGGCAGGGTTGGTACGGGTGGCGCCAGGCAGCTCGGTGGCGGATCTGTTCATCGCTGCCAGGCTGGTCAGCAGCCGCAACGAGGCACGCCGGACGGTTGCCGAAGGCGGTGCGTACGTGAACAACGAGCGGGTGAGCGACGCGGAGGAGATCGTCCCCGCGGAGCGGGCCCTCGCCGGCGGGCTTCTGGTGCTGCGTAAGGGAAAGCGGACGTTCGCCGGTGTCGAGCTCGGCTCGGACTGACCTCGATTTGACTCAGTCGCAGCGATCCACGTAGCTTTTGCGAGCGCCACGGGGCATCTGTCCGGTGGCGCTCTGCGCGACAGGGCACCAGGACCACCACTGAGCGAGTGATCGATTTGGTGGAGATCGGGAAGCCGGGTAACGTAGATGACCGGCAGGGAAACGGGCGGCGCGCAAGACGCGTCGGACGGCCTGCCGGAAGCTCGAACGGCCAGAGACCGGGTGACCGGCTGAAGGTCGTGCCCGTGTGGCGGACAGCATCCAATCGACTTCGTCGATTTGGATGCGGGACGCGAAGCGGGTAAGCTTTACCCCCGGCAGGGACACGGACGAGGCAAGCGGGTCGCTCAAACGAGCCGCAGCGGACGTCCTGCCGAAACCATACGACACTCGACCGGGTTACCGGAAGAGTCGTTGTGTGTCCGTAAAACGGGACAAAGTACGGCGAGCCGGACTTGACACCGCAAAGCGGATATGCTAGGCTAGAGCGGTAAGAAACGCCCCGGGAGATCGGGACTGACAACAGTCAAGGTCTGCGGTGTGTGTTGGTTGTTTGAGAACTCAACAGGGTGCTTGTTAAGCCAGTGCCAATTGATTGACCCCGTGCCGCGTCTTTATGGCGTGGTCGGAGATTCCTTTGGTGACAAACGATTGTTTGTTGCTAGGACAGGTTTTCCACAGATTTTGTTGGAGAGTTTGATCCTGGCTCAGGACGAACGCTGGCGGCGTGCTTAACACATGCAAGTCGAGCGGAAAGGCCCTTCGGGGTACTCGAGCGGCGAACGGGTGAGTAACACGTGAGTAACCTGCCCTAGGCTTTGGGATAACCCTCGGAAACGGGGGCTAATACCGGATATTCATTCTTCACGGCATCGTGGGGTGTGGAAAGTTTTTTCGGCCTGGGATGGGCTCGCGGCCTATCAGCTTGTTGGTGGGGTGATGGCCTACCAAGGCGACGACGGGTAGCCGGCCT